>NZ_JBIWOE010000045.1:0-65816 GCF_044767585.1 Streptomyces sp. NPDC101225 | reverse complement strand
CCACAAATCCGGCACCATCAAGGGCCTCAACGCCGAGATCGGCGCCTCCCTCACCTCCGGCGCCGCCATCTGCGAGATCAAGGACTGACCACCGGCACGTCGGAAACGGACGCGAAAAGGAACGGCCGGGGTGCGGCGGGGGAATCCGGTCGATGAATTGGATATATGTGAGAATCGATGCGGGAATTCATCGGGAACTGTGAGGACGGAGGGCGGGAAGATGACTCGGATTGCGGTCCGCAAGAAAGCTGAACCGGTCACCGGGGCGGCGCGGGAGAGCCTCGGCCGGGTCGACCACGTCGACGCCTCCGCCGTCGACGTCCCGGCCGGTGTCACGGCCGTGGACTTCGCCCGCGCCATGCTGGGCGCGCCGCCGCGCTGGGTGTCCGGCCTGCTCGCCGTGCGGGACGCGGCCGTGGCGCCGTTCGGGCTCAGGCAGCGGGACAAGGGGCGCCGTACGGACATCGTCCCCGGGGCCAGGATCGGCCCCTTCCTGCTGCTCAGCGTGGCGGACGACGAGGTGCTCGCCGGGGACGACGACAAGCATCTGAGCTTCCGCTGCTCCTTCGCCGTACGGCAGGGGCCGCACGGTCCGGAGGCCGTGTGCACCACCGCCGTGCGCTTTCACCGGCCGGCCGGACGCCGCTACTTCCGGGCCATCGAGCCCTTTCACTACGCGATCATCTCCGGGATTCTTCGCCGGGGGGCGGAACGTTCAAATTTCACCCATCTGTAGTGCGTTGACGACCCCCGTTCCGCTTGGATAGGCTGCTGCGGAAATTTCTGGACGATAACGGGGGAAACGTGTCCAGTGATCATTCCGTGGAATTCCCGGAAATGACGGGGACGGAAATATCGGGAGGCGCCGAGCGTGCTCTCCTGGAAATACGCGATCTCATCGAGACGGTGGTGGCGCGCGGCGAGTGGCCCGCCGCCGACAGCAAGTCGCTCCTGGTCACCGCCGAGAGCGCCCGAGCGGCCCTGGAGGCGCTGCAACGCCAGCTGAGCGAGGCCAGGCGGCGGGTGGACGTGCTCGTCCCCTCGGACCGGTCGGCGGCCAGGCTGCGGATCCACGTGCTGTCCAAGCTGGCCAGTGACGTCCCCGAAGGCGTGGCCATCCGGGTCCTGGACTGCTGGGCCACGGCGGATCGTTACCGCCTCTCCGAACTGCAGAAACGCCGCAGAGGCATCGGCATCCGGCTCACCGACGCCGCCCTGAGCGGCGCGATCATCGTCGACGGCGAGACCGTCCTGACGAGGTCCGACGGGCTGCACGCGGGCGGCCCCCGGCACACCGCGCTGATGCGCGCACCCGCGGTCGTGGAAGCGCTCAACGCGCTCTACGCCGACGTGTGGAACCGCGCCGTGCCACTGTCCGACGAGCACCTGCTGGACGGCGTGATGCAGGAGATCCTGGACTGCCTGCGCAGGGGGTACACCGACGACACCGCCGCCCGGGCGCTGTCCATGTCCGTGCGCACCTATCGCCGGCACGTGGCCGGGATCATGCGCATCCTGGGCGCCAGTTCCCGCTTCCAGGCGGGGGTCCACGCCACGGAGATGGGTCTGCTCAGAGGAGATCTCGGCGGCGAGCGCAGCCTGGCGCCACCCGCCTGACAAGCTCCGACCGGGCGGCAGCAAACTGCCAGTACCGCGGGCCGCTGCCCGCAACCGCCCGGGCACACACGTCATCTTGCGGCCACGGCATTGCTCTTGATTCGGCCGCCCGCATAGCGTGAAACACGCGTGAGCGTCCCGGGGACGGGAGCACCGACGGAGCACTGACCGATCAGTTTCGGCCGCGACGGGGCGGCCGGGACCCAGACCGGACTCCGGCACCGGCCCGTCCTTCCCCAGGCTCTGCCCGGGTATGCCGCTCACGCCTTTCACGGTCATGCCGCGCGGTCTGCGACACCGACGTCGTGGGCGGCGGCGTGGCCAGATCGACGGGGGACAAGCCATGAAACAGCAGCATCTCAACCATGCCCTACGACCACTCGACCACTCCACCGACCCGCGCGTCCCGCGCCCTCTCACCCGCGGCCGCGGACGGCCGCCGTACGGATTCCGTACGACGGTCACCGACACCGGCGACGGCCGGCAGCCCAGGCTCGTGCCGGACGAGCGGACCGCGCCCGTCGTGCAGCGCATCTTCCAGGAGTTCCTGAAGGGCGCCAGCCTGCAGAGCATCGCGGAGGAGCTGAACGCCGACCGCATCCCCGGCCCCGCCTCCGCCTGGAGCAAGAGCACCGTGCGGGCCATCCTGACCAACCCGCGCTACGCGGGCGACGCCCGGGTGCCCGGCGGCGGGCGGCAGCTCGTCGACCCCGAGGTGTTCGACCAGGTCCACCAGGTGTTCGCCCGGCGCAGGACCCGTACTCCCGAGTGCGGGAGCCGGCAGGTCCGGACGTACGCGCTGCGCGGCCTGCTGCGCTGCGCCCGCTGCAACCGGCTGATGCAGGGCACCTGGAACAACGGCGAGCCCTACTACCGCTGCCGCGCCACCAGCGCCGAGGACCGCCCGGACGACCACCCGCGCAACGTCTATCTGCGCGAGCGGTCCGTCATGGGCCCCCTCAACGCCTGGGTGCGCGGGCTGTTCGTCCCGCAGGGCCTGCGGCGGACGGCCGCCGCGGCCCCGCACGGCCACACCGCGGCGGTGGCCGCCCGCCGCCAACTGCGCGCCCAGGGAGTGGAGATGGGCGGCTCCCTGACTCCGTCCACGTTCCGCGCGCTCGGCGTCCGGCTCAGCTACTCCGACACCGACCGGCTGGTCACGGCCAAGGCGGTGCTCGGCACGGCCGGCGTCGTGGTCCACGGCCGTATCGAACTGTAGGCACTTCGGCGGCGGTCACCCGACACGGACCGCACAGGACACAACGCCGCAACAGAAGGTCAGAAGGGAATCGAGTGCGCTCGATCGTGCTGATGCCGGACGCCTCCGTGGTACGCACGGACGCCACCGGCATCGAGATGAGTTTCGCCGTGCACCCCACGGCGCCGGTCCTCGCCGGCCACTACCCCCATTTCCCGCTGCTGCCGGGGGTGTTCACCCTCGACGCCGTGCACCAGGCGGTGCTGCGGCACGCGGACGACGACCTCCGGCTGACGGACATCCGCTCCGTCCGCTTCCAGGCCCCGGTCCTCCCGGGCGACACCCTCACGGTCGAGGCCGCCGTCAAGGAGGTGGGCGCCGCCCGCGACGTGCGCGCGACGTGCCGTACGGAGCGGGGCAGGACCGCGACCCTGCGGCTGCGCTACGCCGCCGCGGGACCGCGCGAGATCACGGCCGCCGCACCGGCGGACGATGCCCCCGCCCCGGCGGTGGACCACGGCCCGGCCGCCCTGAAGAAGCTGATCCCGCACCGCTATCCGGCCCTTCTGGTGGACCGCGTCCACGCGGTGCGGCCCGGCCGCAGCATCGTCACCGTCAAGGCGGTGACCTGCAACGAACCCTGGTACCAGGACGTCCAGGACGGCGCCGGGGACGCTGGCTACGCGTATCCGGTCCCGCTGCTGATCGAGTCCTGGTGCCAGAGCGCCGCGCTGCTCGCCGCCTGGGACCGCCCGCAGGACGAACTCGCCGGGCAGGTGGCCCTGTTCGGCGGCATGTCCGGCATCGGGCTCGGCCCCGAGGTGCGCCCCGGCGACGTCCTGCGCCACGAGGTGCGGATCAGCCGTGCGCTGGAAGGGACGTGGCTCTTCGAGGGGAGGACCACCGTGGACGGCGTCGCCGTGCTCGCCGTGGACAGCGTGATGACGGCGCTGCGCCCGAGCGAGGCGCTCACCGGGTTCACGGCCGCCGCACAGGGCTGACTCCCGGGGATCCACAGCTCGTTCTCAGCCCCGCCCTACGCCCCTGACGGGCTGTGTCCCTACCGTCGCGCCCATGACGGCCCACCGCGAGGCACGGCGTTGAGCAGCCGTGCGGACGAGACGCTGGCACAGGCCGCCGTGGCCGCGCTGACCGGGCAGCTCGCCCTGGCCCCCAAGCCGGGGCTGCCCGACCCGCGCGACCTCGGCGCCCGCGCCCTGTGCCCGGACCACGGTTCCCTGCGCTGGTCGGCCCGGGCCCTGGCGCCGGGCCTCACGGCGATGGCGGCCGCCGCCCGCCGCACCGGCGCGCCCACGCCGGTCCTCCGTGCGGAACTGGGCGCCATCGGCCGGTCCACCGAACACTCGGTGGCGCTGGCCGGCGGCGGTCACCGGGGTGCCCTGTGGGCGCTGGGCCTGCTCGTCGCGGCGGCCGCGTTCGACCCGTCGGCCCAGGGACGCGACGTGGCCGCCGCCGCCAAGGAGATCGCCGCCTTCACGGACCGGGGCGCCCCGCGCAGACCCTCGCGCGGCTCGTCGGTCTCGGTGACGTACGGCGCGGCGGGCGCCCGGGGCGAGGCCCGCGCCGGCTTCCCGCACGTACGGCGGGCGCTGGACGCCCTCGCCCGGTCCCGCTCGGCCGGGGCCACGGAGCCGCAGGCACGGCTGGACGCCCTGCTCACCGTGATGTCCACCCTGCAGGACACCGAACTGCTGCACACCGCGGGCCCCTTGGGGCTGCGGCACGTGCAGGCGGGGGCGCGCGGCGTCCTGGACGTGGGCGGCACGGCGACCGGGGCGGGCGCCGAGGCCCTGCGGACCCTGGACGCCGACCTGCGCACGCGCGCGTGGAGCCCGCGGGGCAGCGCGGGCCTGCTCGCGGGCGCCCTGTTCCTCGACTCGCTGCCGGCGGGCACGCCGGTCCGGCCCGGGTGACCGAAAAGCCGGGTCACTCCCCCGCGAGCACCTTCCGCAGCACGTCCAGCGCCTCCGGATACGCCCGCTCCCGGGGCGTCCCGTACCCGACGACCAGCCCCTGCGGCCGGTTCGCACCCGGCGTGTGCCAGTGGTCGCCCAGGCGCCCGACCGCGAGCCCCTCGGCCGCGGCCCGCTCCAGCGTCTCCTCCTCGTCGGCGACCTCCACGAGCGCGTGCAGCCCGGCGGCGATCCCGCGCACCTCGCTGCGGTCGCCGAGCCGGTCGAGCAGCTGGTCGCGGCGTCTGCGGTAGCGCAGCCGGCAGGCACGCACATGGCGGTCGTAGGCATGGCTGTCGATGAGTTCGGCGAGCGCCAGCTGGCCGATGGACTCGGTGTGGTGGTCGCTGTGCAGCTTGGCGTCGGCGACGGTGTCGACGAGGTGCGGCGGCAGCACCATCCACCCGAGCCGCAGCGCGGGCCCGAGCGTCTTGGAGGCCGTGCCCAGATAGACGACCCGCCCCGGCGCCATCCCCTGGAGCGCGCCGACGGGCTGCCGGTCGTAGCGGAACTCCCCGTCGTAGTCGTCCTCGACGATCAGTCCGCCCCGCGCGCGTGCCCAGTCCGTGACCGCCCGCCGCCGCTCGGGGTGCAGCGTCACACCGGTCGGGTACTGGTGGGCCGGCGTCAGGACCACGGCCGCGGCGTCCCCCAGCTCCTGGGCGCACACACCCCGTCCGTCGACGCGTACCGGCACCACGTTCCCGCCGTTGCGCCGCACCACCTCCCGGTGGAAGGGCAGCCCCGGGTCCTCCATGGCGATCGTGTCCCCGTCGAGCACCCGCGTGAGCAGCGCCAGCCCCTGCACGTACCCCGAGGTGATCACGATCCGCTCGGGCGGTGCGACGACCCCCCGGGCCCGCCCCAGATATCCCGACAGCGCGGTGCGCAGCTCGATCCGGCCGCGCGGGTCCCCGTAGTCGTACGCCAGCAGCGGCGCCGTCGCGATGGCCCGCCGCAGCGCCCGCAGCCACGCCGCCGCCGGGAACGCCCCGACGTCCGGGCTGCCGGGCCGCAGATCGAAACGCGGCGTACGCGCGCGTGCCGCCGCCTCCGGCGCACCGCTGTCGAGCGAGGGCAGCGAGGCGACCTGCGTTCCCGACCCCTGCCGCGCGGTCAGATACCCCTCGGCGACGAGCTGGTCGTAGGCCGCCTTGGCCGTACCCCGGGAGATGCCGAGCTCCTCGGCCAGCCGCCGGGTCGCCGGCAGCCGGGTCCCCGGCGCCAGCCGCCCGTCCCGCACGGCATCGCGCAGAGCCCGTTCGAGCCCGACGCGCCGCCCCTCGCCGTCGTCGGTCTCCAGATGCAGATCGACACCGACACCGGCCAGGAAGCCGTCCACCTGCCAACCCCCGTGAACGAGAGCGCCCCTTCTTCCGGGGGCGCGAGGAACCGCGCGACCGGCCCGCGACCACCCGCGGACCGCAGGGAAAAGGCCGGGCACCGCCTTCGTACCCGGCCATCGATCCGACGTCAGCCCTTGAGCGAGGCCATCCACGCCTCGACCTCGTCGGAGCGGCGCGGCAGCGCCGCCGACAGATTCCGGTTGCCGGACTCCGTCACCAGGATGTCGTCCTCGATCCGCACCCCGATGCCCCGGTACTCCTCGGGCACCGTGAGATCGTCGGCCTGGAAGTACAGCCCCGGCTCCACGGTGAGGCACATCCCCGGCTCCAGCGTGCCGTCGACGTAGGTCTCCACCCGCGCGGCGGCGCAGTCGTGCACGTCCAGACCGAGCATGTGCCCGGTGCCGTGCAGCGTCCAGCGCCGCTGGAGGCCGAGCTCCAGCACCCGCTCCACGGGGCCCTCGACGAACCCCCACTCGACGAGCCGCTCGGTGAGCACCCGCTGCGCGGCGTCGTGGAAGTCGCGGTACTTGGCACCCGGCACGACGGCCGCGATCCCGGCCTCCTGGGCGTCGTACACGGCGTCGTAGATCTTCTTCTGGATCTCGCTGAAGCGGCCGTCGACCGGCAGCGTGCGGGTGACGTCCGCCGTGTAGTACGTGTGCGTCTCGACGCCCGCGTCCAGGAGCAGCAGCTCGCCCGAGCGCACCGCCCCGTCGTTGCGCACCCAGTGCAGCGTGCACGCGTGCGGCCCGGCGGCGGCGATGGTGCCGTAGCCCACGTCGTTGCCCTCCACGCGCGCGCGGAGGAAGAACGTGCCCTCGATGTAGCGCTCCGAGGTCGCCTCGGCCTTGTCGAGGACCTTCACGACGTCCTCGAAGCCGCGCACGGTCGAGTCGACCGCCTTCTGCAGCTCGCCGATCTCGAAGCCGTCCTTCACCAGCCGTGCCTCGGACAGGAAGACGCGCAGCTCCTCGTCCCGCTCGGCGGTGACCTTGTCGGTCAGGGCCGCCTCGATCGCGGCGTCGTACCCGCGCAGGACGCGCACCGGGCCGGTGGCCTCGCTCAGGGTCCCGGCCAGCTCGCGCACGTCGGAGGCGGGGATGCCGTACAGCTTCCCGGCCTCGGTGAGGGAGTGCCGGCGTCCGACCCACAGCTCGCCGTGGCCGGACAGCCAGAACTCGCCGTTCTCGCGGTCGGAGCGCGGCAGGAGGTAGATCGTCGCCTCGTGGCCGCCCGCCGTGGGCTCCAGCACCAGGACGCCGTCCTCGGTCTGGTTGCCGGTGAGGTACGTGTACTCCACCGACGCGCGGAAGGGGTACTCCGTGTCGTTCGAGCGCGTCTTGAGGTGGCCGGCCGGGATCACCAGACGCTCGCCCGGGAAGCGCGCGGAGAGTGCGGCGCGGCGCCCGGCGGTCTCGGCGGTCTGGGCGATCGGCTGCAGGTCGTGCAGCTCCGTGTCGGCCCAGCCGGACTTCATGCTCTCGGCCAGCTCGTCGGAAACGCCCGGGTACAGGCCGTTCTTGCGCTGCTTGATCGGCTCTTCGCTCTCTTCCGGGCCCGCTGCGGTAGCAGCAATGGACTCAGCCGGTGTGAGCTCGTCGGCCACGGTCATCCTCCTAGATACGGCACTGGACCCCCTCCATCGTACGGTCGTACGGAAGGGGGCCCAGGGACGGAAGTCCTGTTCCGGCGGCCACCGGCGTCCGCCGGCGGCTACTCGAAGCGCGCCGCCAGCAGCACGACGTCCTCCTCGCCCGCCGCCTCGTCCCGCCCGTCGGGCAGCACCGTCCGCAGCACGTGGTCGGCGATCGCGTCCGGGTCGTCGCGCAGCGCCCTGGGCACACCGGCCGCCGCCGCGTGCAGCCGGGCGAAGGCGCGGTCGGTGGGGTCGCCGGTGCGGTGCAGCAGCCCGTCGGTGTAGAGGAGCACCGTTTCGCCGCGCTCCGCCTCCAGCTCCACGCTCGGCGCCTCCCAGCAGGCGAGCATGCCGAGCGGAGCGGACACCGACGTCTCCACGAACTCCGTGCGCCGCTCGCCCACCAGCAGCGGCGGGCAGTGCCCGGCGCCGGCCAGCGTGATCTTGCGCAGCGCGGGCTCGCAGTAGGCGAACAGGGCGGTGGCGGAGCGCGCGGGCTCGGTCAGCCGCAGCAGCAGTTCGAGATCGGACAGCACGGCGACCGGGTCCTCGCCCTCCATCACGGCGTACGCGCGCAGGGACGCTCGCAGCCGTCCCATCGCGGCCACCGCGCTCGGCCCGGAGCCCGTCACCGAGCCCACCGCGAGCCCCAGCGCGGCGTCCGGCAGCGGCAGCGCGTCGAACCAGTCGCCGCCGCCGCGCGGACCGGTGCGGTGCCGGGCGGCGAGCTGCACGCCGGCCATGCGGGGGAGCCGGGACGGCAGCAGCTCCTCCGCCATCGTCGCCATGGACGCGCGCGTGCGCTCCACCTCCACCAGCCGGGCCAGGTGCTCACCGGCGTAGCGCGCGTAGAGCCCGACGAGGTGGCGCTGGCGCTCGTTCGGCTCGGCGGGCTCGTCGTACAGCCAGACCGCGGCGCCCTGCCGGCCCGCGTGCTCGCCGGCCAGGGGGAGGGCGTAGCACGCCGCGTAGCCGAGGCGGGCGGCCACCTCGCGGTGGCGCGGGTCGAGTCCGTCCTCGGCGAAGAGGTCCGGCTCGGCGATCTCGCCGTCCGCGCCCGGCCGTCCGTCGAGGATGCGGCCGTAGGACATGGCACTGCGCGGCACCGTCTCGATGTGTCCCAGGTCGGCGCGGGCCAGGCCGAGGCCGATCGTCGTGTCGGGGCCGAGTCCGTCGCCGGGTTCCAGCACGACGAGACCGCGCCGGGCGCCCACGAGGGCGGCTCCGGCGCGCAGCACCTCCGTCAGGGCGTCCGGCAGCGCGTCCGTGCGGGCCAGGCGTTCGGTGAGTTCGTGCAGTGTCGTCAGGTCCGAGACCCAGCCGGCGAGCCGGTCGGTGAGCAACGCACCTGGTGGGTGCGGCGGAGAGACCGGGGAAGCACCGGAAGCTGCGGGCGCGGGCGCGACAGTGTGTGCGGGCGAGGGAACCGTTGAATCGATTCCAGCCACTTTCGGAAGGTGAGGGGCGTTCATGGCGTCCGGCTTTCCGACCGGTGCGTACTGCTCAAAAGCATCGCAAACCCCCATGTCATTCTGCGTCGCCAGCAGTGTCTCCACATGTACACGCACTCGTGAGGGGATGTCCAGCATTGTCCTGCCGGGATTCCTGGTGTCCAGGGGCAATCTGTGGTTCGATCGTCCAAAGGCAAACTTGGCTTAAAACTGACTCGGGTTACGGCCTATTGCGGTCGACTGGGTTTGCTCCACAGAGCGTCACAGCGGTCGTGATGGGTACGTACTCGGTGAAGGCCAGGGGTGGTTGCCGCCACCCGGAACCTGGTGCCCGACCCGGGCGTCTTAGCCACCGACGACCGTGCCCCATCCTCCCGTGGCAGAGGCGAAGAGAAATACACGGGACGGCAAAACGCCAGACTTCGCCACCCCCGCGCCACGCCCATGCTTGTGAGGGATGCACCATGGGCGCAGCAGTCGAGGATGCCGCGGATGCAGTCAACGTTCGACCCACAGGGGTTCCCCGTGCCCATTGGCCGGGGGTGTGATGCGCCAACAGGTACGCACAGTGCAGTGATCGACACATGGTGTGATGTGGCCCACGGTGTTGCCAGCGGTGCAACGGAAAGGAACGAGCGCTCATGCGCGAGATCCTCGGAAGGCGACGCAGGCTCCTGTCCCAGCGCAACGACGGAAGGCCTGAGTTGATCGGCGCGGCCCTGACCTTCGCGACGGAATGGCAGTGGCCCGTACTCCCGGGCGTGACGGCGGACCCGCAGGGGCACTCCCGCTGCGGCTGCCCCGACGCGGACTGCACGGTGCCCGGTGCGCACCCCTTCGACCCCGGCCTGCTCGCGGCCACCACCGACGCCCGGATGGTGCGCTGGTGGTGGAGCAACCGGCCCGCCGCGCCGATCGTCCTGGCCACCGGCGGCAACGCCCCCTGCGCGGTGAGCCTGCCGGCCCTGGCGGCCGCGCACACCCTGACCGCGCTCGACCGGATGGGCATGCGCCTCGGCCCGGTCGTCGCCTCGCCCAGCCGCTGGGCGATCCTGGTGCGGCCGTACTCCATGGAGCAGCTCGGCGAACTGCTCTACGCCAAGGACTTCGTCCCCGGCTCCCTCCGCTTCCACGGCGAGGGCGGTTACCTCGCCCTGCCCCCGTCCGAGACCGGCGAGGGCGAGATCCGCTGGGAGCGCGCACCGCTGCCCGGTTCGGCCTCCCCGTGGGTCCCCGACGTCGAGCCCGTGGTGGACGCCGCCGTCGAGGCCCTCACTCGTACGGGTGTGAGTGCGCCCGAGTTGTAGGGGTGTCGGGCGCGCACGGTGCTGCGCGCCCCGAAGCGGTGGCTATCTTCCGCACTATGCTGCGACATTCTGGGGGACGACCCCTGGACCCCCGGAAGATCCGTCTCCTCGCCCTGGCGGGCGTCGTGGCATGCGCGGTCGTGCTGCCGCTGGCCGTGGCGTCCGCCGGCCCGTCGGACGACGAGGGCCGCACCGTCGTCCGTGCCCCCGCCCGCGAAGCCGTACGGCCCTCCCCGCACGACGACGACGCCAAGGCGCGCTCCACCGCCCCCACCGGCTCCCCCCGACTGCTCGGTCTGGGCCTGGCCACCGCCGTGCGCTGCGGTCCCGAACTCACCTCCCCCGACGGGGTCGAGGCGCAGACCTGTGTGCTCACGCAGGGCGAGGACACCTGGGCGCGCACCTACTACCGCAATGTGACGGGCGGGGTGCTGGACTCCGTGCTGAGTCTCATGGGGCCGGGCGGCCGCACGGTGCAGATGAAGTGCGTCGTGGCCGCCGGCGACGAGCCGGGAATGTGCGAGACACCCCGGGAACACAGCCGGGGCGGGCCCCTGGCCTACACGGCCGTCGCGGAATTCGCGGGAGAGGGGGCGGACAGTCCGCTGTTGCTCCGTTCCGGTAGCAACTCCTCCGCGGCCACCGGTAGTTGACGTCCAGTTGCGTTCTGTAAAGCAGCTCCGGGCAGAAAAAGGCCCGGTTGCTGGCGACGGGGGATGCACCAGCAACCGGGCTACTCGAACGGTAACAAGAGATCGGCAGTTCGCAAATTCGATCCCGCCTTTCCGGTCACGTATGTGCCGGAACCGAGCGGCACCTGCGAACGGAGCAGGCAATTCCGGATGATCGGGTTCAGTTGACCGGCCGGTCAGCCGGACCCGAGCGTGCCGGATCGGTCAACTGAGCGTGACCTGCCGGTTGGTGAGGCCGCCACGGGCCCGGCGCTCCTCGGCGGTCAGCGGCGCGTCCGTGGCGAGGGCCGCCGCGAGACGCTCGGCGAACTCGGCCGCCGGCTTCTCGACATCCTCCGCGCCGACCCCGCTCGGCAGGTCCCAGACCGGCACGGTGAGCCCGTGAGCGCGGAAGGAACCCACGAGACGGGTGCCTTCACCGAGGCTCGAGCGGCCCGCCGCGTGCAGCCGCGCGAGGGCGTCCAGAAGCTGCTCCTCCGGGTACGGCATGACCCAGCGCAGGTGGTTCTTCTCCGGGGTCTCGCACCAGTAGGCGGCGTCCACGCCGGTGAGCCGGGCGGTCGGGATGGCCGCGGCGTTGGCCCGCTCCAGCGAGGCGGCCACCTCCGGCGTGGCGTTCTCCGCGTCCGGGACCCAGAACTCGAAGCCGCTGTGCACAACTGGCTCGAAGGCGCCTTCGGGGTCGAGCAGATCCTGCAGCCGCGGTCCGTCGGCCGGCGCGCGGCGGCCCTCGACCGGCGTGCCCGGCTCGGCGGCCAGCGCGCGCCGGAGGTTGTCGGCGAGATCACGGCTGACGTCGCCGGACGCCGTGTCGTTCTGCAGGCCCAGCAGGACCGAGCCGTCGTCGCGGCGCAGCGCCGGCCACGCCATCGGCAGCACGGTCGCGAGCGTCACGGACGGGACGCCCTCGGGCAGGCCGCCCTTCAGGGTCAGTTCGACGGTGGCCGCGGGCACCAGCTCGCGCAGCGCCACCCAGTCGCACTCACCGGTGACGCCCTCGAAGGGACGGTGCACCAGCTCGGTCGCGGCGTGTGCGGCGGCCCGTCCGTGACAGGCCTTGTAGCGTCGGCCGCTGCCGCAGGGGCAGGGCTCGCGCGCGCCGACAACCGGGACCTCTCCGTCCGTGATCTGCGGCTTGGCCTTCGTCTGAGGTCGCTTCTTGGCCATCGTGGGTGTCTCCCGGTTACGGCTCGTCTGGTACGGCGGGAGCCTAGCCGTTCACACCGTGACCCACGGAAAACCGCGCCCCGTCGACGGCGGATCCTGCGGACCTGCCCGGTCGGGGCCGTCCCGCGCCGGACCGTCTCAGTCGAGGTCGTCGAAGGCGTCCGCGAAGCCCCGGGACGGCATCTGCGGAATCCTCGGCGCCGAGCGGGAGGTGACGCGCGTAGGGAAAGGCTCGCGCACCGGCCCCGCCTCCCGATCCGGACGGCCTTCGTGCACCACGACCCACACCGTGACCTCGCCGCGGGCGTCGTCCCGGACACCCCAGTCGTCGGCCAGCGCGGTGATGATGTTCAGGCCGCGGCCGCCGTGCGCCGTGATCGACGGGGTGGCCGGAGCCGGTCGGGTGGGTCCGCCACCGTCCGTGACCTCCACCGTGAGCCGGCCGCCGCGGTCCACCCGCCAGGCCGCCCGCACGTCGCCGTCACCGGAGAGGGCGTCGCCCAGCGGCCGGCCGTGCTTGCACGCGTTGCTCAAGAGCTCGGACAGAATCAGCACGGCATCGTCGATGACCGTGTCCGGCACACCGCCGGTGCGCAGGTGCTCGCGCATCCGGTGTCTCGCCTGCCCCACGCCCGCAGGACCATGGGGTACGGCCATGCTCGACGACGTGGGCACCTCCTGCGCCACCACCAACGCCACCCCCGAGACCTCCTTTGCCCCACGCCACGGTGTGGATGCCCCAATGGCCTGTACCGGAAACCGGCCATTCCACGTTCAGTGACGCACTCGCAACGATCGAACACGGAGCGAACGCGCCGGAGCACTCCCTGTAGCCGCATGGCTGGATTTCGACTGTGGCCAAGTCTGGAGAATGGTGCCGAAGGGGTGCATGGGTCAAGGGTTCTTCACAGGTCTTTACCACTGAATCGGGTTCGGACAGTGACGAAGGCCGCTCAGCGGTCGAGCCGGTGCAGAACGGCGCGTGGCCGGTTGGTGATGATGGCGTCGACGCCCAGGTCGGCGCAGAGGTCCACGTCCTCGGGCTCGTTCACGGTCCATACGTGCACCTGGTGCCCGGCCCGCTTCAGGCGCTCGATGTAGGCGGGGTGGTTGCGCACGATCCGGATCGAGGGGCCCGCGATCCGGACACCCGCCGGCAGCCGTCCGTCGCGCAGCCGGGGCGAGACGAACTGCAGCAGGTAGACCGTCGGCAGCGACGGCGAGGCGGCCTGGACGCGGTGCAGCGAGCGCGCCGAGAAGCTCATGACGCGCACGGGGGACTCCTCGGGAAACGCCGGGGCGTCCAGGCCGAAACGCTTCAGCTGCACCAGCAGCCGCTCCTCCACCTGACCGGCCCAACGCGTCGGGTGTTTCGTCTCGATCGCCAGCTCCACCCGCCGGCCCGCGTCCGCGACCAGCTCCAGCAGCCGCTCCAGCGTCAGTACGGAGGTGTCCTGGCGGTCCTCCGGCAGGAACTCCCAGTCGGGCTCCTCGTCGCGGTTGCGCCAGAACTCCCTGGTCCTGCGCGAGCCGAAGTCCAGGGCGGCGAGGTCGGCCAGCTCCAGCGCGGACACCGCGCCCCGCCCGTTGGACGTACGGTTGACGCGACGGTCGTGGACGCAGACGAGATGGCCGTCCGCCGTCAGGCGCACATCGCACTCGAGGGCGTCGGCACCGTCCTCGATCGCCTTCTTGTACGCGGCCAGGGTGTGCTCGGGGGCCTCTTCGGAGGCTCCGCGGTGGGCGACGACTTGGATCCGGTGCTGCCGTGCGTGGGTCACCGCGTCATGGTGCCACCGCTGCTGGGTAGTCGTGCGATCGGAGGAGCATGGATTGCGCCCCTTTTGCCGTTCATGGCCCTATATAAAGAATGGCCCCGGACCCACAGGCACCGCTTATGGTGCCCTGACGGCTCATGGGAAAGGCTGACGGCATACAAAAGAACATGCACAGCTGCATCGCGCCGGACCGTCGACCAACGTGAACGAGCGTGACCGAGTGCGACCGAGAAGACCAGCCGTGGACCGAGGAGACAAGCTGTGAGCACCGAGAACGAGGGCACCGCGGTACCCCCGGCCCCGTCCGCACCCCCCGTGCCGGTGGACGCTCCCACTCCCTCGGCACCCGACGCCCCCGGGGGCAGCGCCCCGACGGCACCGCTTCCGCCGGTGCCCGCGAGCGCCCCCGGCGCCCCGGAGCAGGAGCTGGTGCACGCGGGCCACACCCCCGCCCACGCGGCCGCGGGTGTGCAGGACCCGCAGGGGCAGGGCGCCCCGCCGGGCCATGGGCCCGGACAGTCCCAGGGCTCGGCCCCGGACGCCTCCTGGCCGCCCCCGCCGCCCACCACCCCGTCCTACGCCGACCCGGGCTCCGGCGGCGGTGCGCACTCCGGCGGCCCGGGCGGCGGATGGGGCACCACCTATCAGCAGCCCGCGCCGAAGTCGGGCCGCGGCGGCCTCGTCGCCGCGATCCTGGTGGCCGCGCTCGTCGCCGGCGGCCTGGGCGGCGGCCTCGGTTACACGCTGGCCAAGAACAACGACTCCTCCGGGTCCACGACGGTCTCCGCCTCCGACAGCGGCGGCTCCGTCAAGCGCGACCCCGGCACGGTGGCGAACGTGGCCGCCAAGTCCCTGCCCAGCACGGTGACCATCCAGGCCGAGTCCACCAGCGGCGAGGGCGGCACCGGCACCGGCTTCGTCTTCGACACCCAGGGCCACATCGTCACCAACAACCACGTCGTCGCGGACGCGGTCGACGGCGGCAAGCTCACGGCCACCTTCCCGAACGGCAAGAAGTACGACGCCGAGGTCGTCGGCCACGCACAGGGCTACGACGTGGCGGTCATCAAGCTCAAGAACGCCCCGTCCGACCTCAAGCCGCTGCCCCTGGGCAACTCCGACAAGGTGGCCGTGGGCGACTCCACGATCGCCATCGGCGCCCCCTTCGGCCTGTCCAACACGGTGACGACGGGCATCATCAGCGCCAAGGACCGCCCGGTCGCCTCCAGCGACGGCACCGGCAGCAACGCGTCGTACATGAGCGCCCTGCAGACGGACGCCTCGATAAATCCCGGCAACTCCGGCGGCCCGCTCCTGGACGCGGCGGGCAACGTGATCGGCATCAACTCCGCGATCCAGTCCACCAGCAGCGGCGGGCTCGGCGGCGGCGGCAGCCAGTCCGGCTCGATCGGCCTGGGCTTCGCCATCCCGATCAACCAGGCCAAGTACGTCGCCCAGCAGCTGATCAAGACCGGCAAGCCGGTCTACGCGAAGATCGGCGCGTCCGTCTCCCTGCAGGACTCCAGCAACGGCGCGAAGATCACCGAGCAGGGCGCCAGCGGCTCCGACGCCGTCGAGGCGGGCGGCCCCGCCGCCAAGGCCGGCCTCAAGCCCGGCGACGTGATCACCAAGCTCGACGACCACGTGATCGACTCCGGGCCCACCCTGATCGGCGAGATCTGGACCCACAAGCCCGGCGACCGGGTCACGATCACCTACGAACGGGACGGCAAGACCCACACGGTCCAGCTCACCCTCGGCTCCCGCACCGGCGACAGCTGACCCACCGACCCACGCGCGCGTGCCTCCCCGGGTTCGCGACATCTGGCCCACGCGCGCGCGTGCCCACCCGTTACTCTTGTCCCCGCGCTGCTCGTGATCGGCGGCGCGGGGAGGCGTGCCCGAGCGGCCGAAGGGAACGGTCTTGAAAACCGTCGTGGCAGCGATGTCACCGTGGGTTCAAATCCCACCGCCTCCGCGGCGGGCGTAGGCCCGGCGGATCA
The DNA here is from genome assembly GCF_044767585.1 of Streptomyces sp. NPDC101225. Lineage (NCBI taxonomy): Bacteria > Bacillati > Actinomycetota > Actinomycetes > Kitasatosporales > Streptomycetaceae > Streptomyces > Streptomyces sp. NPDC101225. The sequence continues at coordinate 49,645 of NZ_JBIWOE010000045.1, read as the reverse complement.
TCAGGGGCGCCTCTCGCGAGGGGCGCCCCTGACCGCGTTCCCGGTGTTCGTGGTCAGGTCAGGCCGCCGTGGTCGCAGACCAGGCGGGCGACCTCGCGGAGTTTGATGTTGTTCTCCTGCGAGTAGCGGCGCAGCACGTCGAAGGCCTGGTCCTCGGAGAGGCGGTGGCTGCCCATGATGATGCCCATCGCCTCGCCGATGGTGTGGCGGGTGGCGAGGCCCGCTTCCAGCTGGGCGTGCGTGCGCGCGCTGGAGAAGGAGACCGCGGCGTGGGAGGCCAGTAGCCAGCCCGCCAGTTCACTGGCCTCGGTGAAGGCGCCGGGCCTGCGGGAGTAGATGTTCAGCGCGCCGAGCTCTTCGTCCTCGGTGTAGAGCAGGAAGCCCATCATGCTGCCGATGCCGAGCTTGTGGGCCTGGGGGCCGAACGCCGGCCAGCGCGGCTGGTCCCGGGTGAAGTCCGGGATCCGGTACACCCGCTCGCCGTCCTTGGTACGGGCGGCGTCGAAGCACGGCCCCTCGCTCAACCGCTCCTGGAGCCGGTCGCTGTCGGTGACCAGCCGCTCGGTGGGCGCCAGCGTCCGCACCTGACCGCCGTGCAGGACGAGGATGCCGGCGGCGTCGCAGCCCTCCACCAGCTCCACGGCCGAGGCGGTGACCCGTTCCAGCGTGGCGTCGACCGACGTCTGCGCCAGCAGGTCCCGGGCCATCGACGCCATGTGCTGTGCGAAGTCGGCCCAGTTCATCGCGGCTCACCTTCCTGCTGGTTTCGGCTTCCTGCTGGTTTCGGCTTCTTGGCGGTGTGGACTTCGTGCCGGTCCCGACGCAGCCGTACGTCCACCATGGCACGCGAGCCCCACGGAGCGCGGTGGCCGCTGTGCGCGGAGGCGGGTGACGTGGCAGACGGCTGTTCCGGCGCGGCGCCGGGCCTCCCGGACCCGCCGGTCGGTGTCGTGGGCCCGCTCCCGCGCGGCACGCGCCTCACGGGCGGCGGTGATGGCCTCCGGCCGCGGCCGTACAGCTCGTCGGCCACTGAGTCCAGGTCCACCGTGTCCCTCCACGATCGGCGCCACTGTGCCGTGTCCCTCCGCGCTCGGCGTCACCGTGCCGGGTCCCTTCGCGATCGGCTTCGCCGGGTCGACGTCACTGAGGCGAGTTCCGCGGTTCTCGTTCTCTATGCTGCGACGGTCCTGGTCCTGGTCCCGGTCCCGACGTACACCACGGTCGGGCGCCGCACCGCGCCCGCGACGGGCCCGGCTCGGCGTACGACGGCCCCTTCACTGCACCTCCTGGTCCCGGGCCAGTCCCTCCCAGTCCACCCCCCGCAGCGCCGCGTCCGCGTCGCAGGCGAACGGGATCCGGGTCGTGCGCTGGAACCAGACGACCGTGAGGGTCGAGTAGGCGAGGGCCGGGTCCAGCGTGGGGGCGAGCGGGGTGGAGCGGAAGGAGCCGACGCAGGCGACGGGGGGCAGGATCTCGACCGGACCGTAGGCGCCGGGAAAGTGGTGGGGATACTCGCGCGGGGGTGGCACGAGGTGGACCGGAGCGGTGGGGAAGGACCGTTCCGTCGCGCTGAGGAGCCCCCGGATCACCAGGTCGTTGAACGGCTTGCAGGGGTAACCGTCCAGCCCGCCGTACGTCGAGGCGAACCGCACCTCGGCGAGGTCGACGGAGCGGCCGGTGGCGAGGACCACGCGCGTCAGCGACATGGTCCGCACCCCAGAGCGGTCGTGCATGGAGCTCCTCATGGTTCTTGCGCCGCCACGGCGAACCCGTGGTCCTCACGGCCGGTGCCCCGTCATCCGGGCCGCCGAAGCGATCGTCGCCCGCGCCTCACGTTCGGTGAGGCCGGCGTTCAGGGCCGCCTCGACCAGTGGATCGACGAGCGCGGGCCCGATGCCGTCCTCGTAGGCACGGCAGGCCGCCCAGAACAGGCGGGTGTTGCGCTGCCCCTCGTGCGCGGCGAGGACGAACTGGACCAGCCCCTGTCCGTGGTCGCCCGCCGCGGCCGGCGTGGGGCGGTGCGCGTGCGGCGGTGGCAGCAGCAGCCGTAGCAGGGCGGGCGGGCACGCCGCGGGCGCGAGGTGGGCGGTGCCGGGTGCCGTGCCGTAGACGCCGTGCTCGGTGCGGGAGCCGGGGCCGACGAGGTAGCCGCCGGCGCCCCGGATGTCGATGCCCGGCGCGAGCCGGCCGGCGGAGTTGGGGACGACGACGTCCGGCGGCCCGCTCAGCCACAGGTGGCGGCCGCCGCTGGGGGTGATGACGACCACCGTCTCGGGGATCGTGAACAGGTGGCGCAGCGCCAGCTCGCGCAGGGCGGCGGAGGAGTCCGTGCCCGCCTTCGTGTCGAGGTCGATGCCGATCAGATGGTGCGGCGGGAGGCCGCACGCGATGCCGTAGCCGCTCGCCCGGGGGGCCGCGGCGAACAGCTCGCGGATGCGGGCCGGGTCGGTCGAGGCGTCGTACACCCCGTGCCCGGGGCGGCCGCACTCGCCGTGGCAGGGCTGGGGGTCGGGGTCGTCGTGGTGGGGGGAGCGCAGGGCCGGGAGCTTCGTCCGGGACAGGGGCAGGACGGCCAGACCGCGCTCGGCGGCTGACAGGGCGTGTGCGAGGGCCAGCGTCGTGGCCTGCCGGTCGGTGGTGGCCATACCTCTATGTTCGTACGTACGTTCGAAAAAGGGAAGCCGGAATCGGGTGCGACGCGCCCGGGGCGGGGAGGTTGGCCGGAAAAGTGCCGGAGCGGTTCTTCTCGTGCGGCGCTTGGGGCCGGACCGTCCGGACTGTCCCGACCTGGGCGCTGGAAGTCGCGTTAGGGGTTTATCGACTTGTCGTAGCACTTGAGGGCGAATCGCGCCTTCCGGGGTGGTTCGCCGGGGATTCGGTGGGCAACTCTGATCTTGCGACGTCGTGCACAGCACCGAGGCGGTAGGCCAACTGCCCTGGTAACAGCCGTACTTCACGTACTGCACGTACTGCACGTACTCACGTACGTCACGTACGTCAGGTACTCACGTTGGTGTTCTGGAGGAACAACATGGCAAGCATCCGTACTGCCCGCGTCATCGCCGCCGTCTCCGCCCTTCCGCTGGCAGCCGTTCTGTTCACCGGCGTCGCGGCGGCGGACAACGGCGCCATCGCGGACAACGGATCGAACGCGGGTGTGGCGAGCGTCATCGGCAGCGGTGTCGGCCACGACAACAACGGCAACTCGTCCACCACGCAGCAGAACGCGGTCGGCAACGGCGCCTCGAACCAGAGCAACACCGCCCAGGTCAAGGGTTCCGCGTTCACGGCCATCAACCAGGGGAACAGGAACGTCGCCATCAACTTCAGCGAACTGTGGTGAGCCGGCGCCCCTGACGCAGGGGACGCGGGGTGCGCACGTTGGGGTGCAGGGGGTCTGCGCGGCGGTGCTTCGGCGCCGCCGCGCAGGCGTTTTCCCGTGTGCCGCCGTGACCTTGACAGTGCATCGGATCTGACGGACAGTCAGAAACCCGACGGTCGGAGGTGCGGTGTCGTGGACGACGAGCTGGGCGCACGGCTGAAATCCTACGAGGGACGGGCCGCCACCCTCACCGGAAGAGGCCGCGACCCCGTCAACCTGCCGATGATCCGGCACTGGTGCGAGGCCATGGGCGACACCAGCCCCGCCTACACCGGCCCCGGCGCCGTCGCCCCGCCCACCATGCTGCAGGCCTGGACCATGGGCGGCCTCGCCGGCCACGCGGGGCGCGCGGCGGCCCACGACGAGATGTTCGCCCTGCTCGACGAGGCCGGCTGCACCTCGATCGTGGCGACCGACTGCGAGCAGGAGTATCTGCGCCCGCTGCGCCCCGGCGACGAGGTCACCTTCGACACCGTGATCGAGTCGGTGTCGCCGCGCAAGACGACCAAGCTCGGCACCGGGTACTTCATCACGACCCGCACCGACGTCCGGGTCGGCCCGGACGTCGTGGGCACGCACCGCTTCCGCGTCCTCAAGTACGCCCCGGCCGGGACCGGCCCGAAGCGTCCGCCCCGTCCCCGCCCCGTCGTCAACCGCGACAACGCCGGCTTCTGGGAAGGCGTCGGCCGGCGCCGTCTGCTCATCCAGCGCTGCACCTCCTGCGCGTCCCTGCGCTTCCCCTGGCTGCCGGGCTGCGCCGGCTGCGGCGGCCCCGACTGGGACACCGTCGAGGCGAGCGGCGAGGGGACGGTGTACTCGTACGTCGTCATGCACCACCCGCCCTTCCCCGCCTTCGACCCGCCCTACGCGGTCGGCCTGATCGAGCTCGCCGAGGGAGTGCGCATGATCAGCGACGTGGTGGGCGTGCCGTACGACAAGGTGCGCATCGGCATGCCGGTGCGGCTCGAGTTCCGCTCGTACGACGAGGAGCTGGTGCTGCCCGTGTTCCGTGCCCGGGAGGAGGCCGCCGGATGAGAGCCGGTGACACGCTGCCCCCGCTGGAGATCCCGGTCACCCGCACCCTGATCGTGGCCGGGGCCATCGCCTCCCGCGACTACCAGGACGTGCACCACGACGCCGAGCTGGCCCGGCAGAAGGGCTCCCCGGACATCTTCATGAACATCCTGACGACGAACGGCCTGGTCGGCCGCTACATCACCGACCACTTCGGCCCGGCGGCGGTCCTGCGCAAGGTGGTCATCCGGCTCGGGGCGCCCAACCATCCCGGTGACACCCTGGTGCTGACCGGCACCGTCGAGGAGGTCGACGGCGACACCGCGACGGTCCGCGTGGTCGGGGCGAACGGCCTCGGCAGCCATGTCACCGGCACGGTCACCGTCACCGTCCCGTCGGGGGGTGCCGGATGAGCGTCCGTCGGAAGGACGGCCTCGGCGGGCGCGCCGCGATCGCTGGCATCGGGGCCACGGAGTTCTCCAAGGACTCGGGGCGCAGCGAGCTGCGGCTGGCCGTGGAGGCGGTGCGCGCGGCGCTCGACGACGCGGGGCTGACACCGGGCGACGTGGACGGGATGGTCACCTTCACCATGGACACCAGCCCGGAGATCACCGTGGCCCAGGCCTGCGGGATGGGCGAGCTGTCCTTCTTCTCCCGGATCCACTACGGCGGCGGCGCGGCCTGCGCGACCGTCCAGCAGGCGGCGCTGGCCGTCGCCACCGGAGTGGCCGAGGTGGTCGTCTGCTACCGCGCCTTCAACGAGCGCTCCGGCCGCCGCTTCGGCTCCGGCGTGCGCCACCGCGAGCCCTCGGCGGAGGGCGCCACACTCGGCTGGGCCCTGCCGTTCGGGCTGCTCACCCCGGCCTCGTGGGTGGCGATGGCCGCCCAGCGGTACCTGCACACCTACGGCCTGACCCCGGAGGTGTTCGGGCACGTGGCCGTGGTCGACCGCCGGTACGCGGCGACCAACCCGGCGGCGTACTTCCACGGCCGCCCCATCACCCTCGCCGACCACGCGGCCTCGCGCTGGATCGTCGAGCCGCTGCGGCTGCTGGACTGCTGCCAGGAGACGGACGGCGGCCAGGCGGTTGTCGTCACCACGCCGGAGCGGGCCCGCGACCTGCGCCGTCCGCCAGCCGTGATCGCCGCGGCCGCCCAGGGTGCGGGCCGCGGCCAGGAGCAGATGACGAGCTTCTACCGCGACGACCTCACCGGCCTGCCCGAGATGGACGTGGTGGCCCGCCAGCTCCGGCGCACCAGCGGGCTCACCCCGGCCGGCGTGGACGTGGCGATCCTCTACGACCACTTCACGCCGTTCGTGCTGATGCAGCTGGAGGAGTTCGGGTTCTGCGGGAAGGGGGAGGCGGCGGACTTCGTCGCCGGGCGGTCGTTGCCGATCAACACGCACGGAGGCCAGCTGGGAGAGGCGTACCTCCATGGGATGAACGGGATCGCGGAGGGCGTGCGCCAGCTGCGCGGGACGGCCGTCAACCAGGTTCCCGGGGCGCAGCAGGTGCTGGTGACGGCCGGGACGGGGGTGCCCACGTCCGGCCTGGTCCTGGCCGCGGACCGCTGAGCGCCGACACGGCCCCCAGGGGTCATCCCGCAGTATCCCGGGCCCGCTCGTCCACCTTCAGGAGGTGCAGCCACCTCCACCCCTACAACCTGAGGCGGATTCGGCTTCGGGACCTGCGGCCGATCCGCCGGAGGTACCTCCGCTCCTAGCGTGGAGCCATGACCACACCCGTCTGCACCCGCGCTTCGAACGCCGCCGCACCGGCGACGCAGACCCCCGCCTACCCGTCGTTCGCGTCGTACGTGAAGGCACGGCAGCCGGTGCTGCTGCGGACCGCCCGGTCCCTCACCGCGAACCCGAGCGACGCGGAGGACCTGCTGCAGACCGCGCTCGCCAAGACGTACGTCGCCTGGGAGCGCATCGAGGACCACCGCGCGCTCGACGGCTATGTGCGCCGGGCGCTGCTGAACACCCGCACCTCGCAGTGGCGCAAGCGCAGGGTCGACGAGTTCGTGTGCGAGGAGCTGCCCGAGCCGGAGCCCGTGCGCGGCGGGGACGACCCGGCCGAGCAGCAGGCGCTGCACGACGCGATGTGGCGGGCGATCATGAAGCTGCCCGCACGGCAGCGGGCGATGGTCGTTCTCAGGTACTACGAGGACCTGAGCGAGGTCCAGACGGCCGAGGTGCTCGACGTGTCCGTGGGCACGGTGAAGTCGGCGGTCTCCCGTGCGCTCGGCAAGCTGCGCGAGGACCCTGAGCTGGGGCTTGTTCGGTAATGCGCCTGTTTGGTGGGCCGTGAGGGGCCCGCCTGGGGGCCACGCGGACCCGACATCTTGTGATCGATCACCCGGACCCTAGTGACATACCACGCGGTATGTGCGCAGAATCAGCGCAACCCTTACCGCCGCGTAGGCAATGTCGCCCCGGGAGGACACCGTGCTGAGCACGATGCAGGACGTACCGCTGCTGATTTCGAGGATCCTGACCCACGGGTCGACGGTCCACGGGACATCGCAGGTGACCACCTGGACCGGCGAGGGCGAGCCGCACCGCCGCTCCTACGCCGAGATCGGGGCCAGGGCGGCCCAGCTCGCGCACGCCCTGCGTGAGGACCTCCAGGTCCAGGACTCCGACCGGGTGGCCACGCTCGCCTGGAACAACGCCGAGCACGTCGAGGCGTACTTCGCGATCCCCTGCATGGGCGCGGTGCTGCACACGCTGAACCTGCGGCTGCCCGCCGAGCAGCTGGCGTTCATCGTCAACCACGCGGCCGACAAGGTCGTCATCGTCAACGGCTCGCTGCTGCCGCTGCTCGCCCCGCTGCTGCCGAGGCTGCCCTCGGTCGAGCACATCGTGGTCACCGGCCCCGGCGACCGCTCCGTCCTCGAAGGCGCCCGCGCCCGGGTCCACGAGTACGAGGACCTGATCGCCGCGAAGCCGACCAGCTACGACTGGCCGGAGCTGGACGAACGCCAGGCCGCCGCCATGTGCTACACCTCGGGCACCACCGGTGACCCCAAGGGTGTGGTCTACAGCCACCGTTCGATCTATCTCCACTCCATGCAGGTGAACATGGCCCAGTCGATGGGCCTGACCGACCAGGACACCTCCCTGGTCGTGGTCCCGCAGTTCCACGTCAACGCCTGGGGCCTGCCGCACGCCACGTTCATGACCGGCGTCAACCTGCTCATGCCGGACCGCTTCCTGCAGCCCGCCCCGCTCGCCGAGATGATCGAGAGCGAGAAGCCCACCCACGCGGCCGCCGTCCCGACCATCTGGCAGGGACTGCTCGCCGAGCTGACCGCCAAGCCGCGCGACGTCTCCTCCCTCACCCAGGTCACCATCGGCGGTTCGGCCTGCCCGCCCTCCCTGATGGAGGCGTTCGACAGCCTGGGCATGCGGGTCTGCCACGCCTGGGGCATGACGGAGACCTCACCGCTCGGCACGGTCGCCCGCCCGCCGGCCCACGCGGTCGGCACCGACGAGGAGTTCGCCTACCGCCTGACCCAGGGGCGCTTCCCGGCCGGCGTCGAGGCCCGCCTCACCGGCCCCGGCGGCGAGCGCCTGCCCTGGGACGGCGAGTCCGCGGGCGAGCTGGAGGTGCGCGGCAACTGGATCGCGGGCGCCTACTACAACGGCCCCGACGCCGAACCCCTGCGCCCCGCCGACAAGTTCAGCGAGGACGGCTGGCTGAAGACGGGCGACGTCGGGACGATCAGCTCCGAGGGATTCCTCACCCTCACCGACCGTGCCAAGGACGTCATCAAGTCCGGCGGCGAGTGGATCTCGTCGGTGGACCTGGAGAACGCGCTGATGTCCCACCCGGACGTCGCCGAGGCCGCCGTCGTCGCCGTGCCGGACGAGAAGTGGGGCGAACGCCCGCTGGCCACGGTCGTGTTGAAGGAGGGGTCCACCGCCGACTTCGCGTCCCTGCGCGCCTTCCTCGCGAGCGACGTCTGCAAGATCGCCAAGTGGCAGCTCCCGGAGCGCTGGACGATCATCGAGGCCGTACCGAAGACCAGCGTGGGCAAGTTCGACAAGAAGGTCCTGCGCCGCCGCTACGCCGACGGCGACCTGGACATCACCAGGATCTGAGACGGCGACCTGGACGTCACCAGGATCTGGGACGGCGACCTGGACGTCACCAGGATCTGGGACCGCGGTCGACGGCACCGACCGGCGCGCACTCCGCGTCAGTTGGTGCCGATCCGCGAGAGCAGGTCGACGATCCGGTCCTGCACCTCGGGGCTCGTGGAGCGTTCCGCGAGGAAGAGCACCGTCTCGCCGGAGGCCAGCCGCGGCAGGTCGGCCTGGTCGACGGCAGCGGTGTAGACGACGAGCGGTGTGCGGTTGAGCCGGTTGTTCGCCCGCAGCCAGTCGACGATCCCGGCCTGGCGCCGGTGCACCTGCATCAGGTCCATCACGACCAGGTTGGGGCGCAACTGCCCCGCCAGCGCCACCGCGTCCGCGTCGCTCGCGGCCCGCGCCACCTGCATCCCGCGCCGCTCCAGCGTCGCGGTCAGCGCCAGCGCGATCTCCGCGTGCTCCTCGATCAGCAGCACACGCGGCGGATGCTGCTCGCTGTCCCGCGGCGCGAGCGCCTTCAGCAGGACGGCCGGGTCGGCGCCGTACGCCGCCTCGCGCGTCGCCTGCCCGAGTCCCGCGGTCACCAGGACCGGCACCTCGGCGGCGACCGCCGCCTGGCGCAGCGACTGGAGCGCGGTCCGGGTGATCGGACCGGTCAGCGGGTCCACGAACAGCGCGGCGGGGAAGGCCGCGATCTGCGCGTCGACCTCCTCGCGCGAGTGCACGATCACGGGCCGGTAGCCGCGGTCGCTCAGCGCCTGCTGCGTCGTCACGTCCGGCGCGGGCCACACCAGCAGTCGGCGCGGGTTGTCCAGCGGCTCCGGCGGCAGTTCGTCGTCCATCGGCTGCGGCCGCGGCGGGTCAGCGATCTCGACGGCCCCGCCGGGCCCGTCCAGCGGCTCGGGCCCCTCGGCGGCGTTCTCGTCCGGAGCCCCTATGGCGTACGACCGTCCGGCGGCCTCCGTCGCCTGCGCGAGCCGCGGCTGGCCGGCGAGCGACGGCTGCGCCTGGCGCTGCTGCCCCGTCGCGGAAGCCTGCTCGGCCGGCGGGTGCGGACGGGCCGCCTGCTCCGGGGCGGCCGCCGCTGCGCCGGGTTCGGCCCGGGTGCCCAGCTTGCGGCGCCGGCCGCCACCGGCCGGGGTGTGCGGCGCGGGCGACGGGGACGCCCCCGCGTGCGTCTGTTCGGGTGTGGGGGAGGCCGGCTGCTGGACCTGCTCGGCCTGCCGGGTGAAGGGCACGCCCTGTCCCAGCGTCCGGACGCTGATCGCCCGTCCCTGCGTGGAGTTGGGGTCGACGGGCGCGCCGGGGGCAGCCGGTGCCGCGGCCGCGGCGGCCGCCTCGGCGGGCAGCGGCTGGGCGGGGCGCGCCGGAGCCTGCGCCTGCGCCGCGGGAGCCTGCGGCGGCAGCGGGGTGGCCGGAGCCTGCGCGGGCCGGCCGGGGGCGGCCTCGACGGGGAGCGGCCCGGCGGCGTTCTCCCGGACGGGAGCGCCCGGCGCGGCCGGCGGCGGGGCGGCGGGCTGCGGCTGGGCGGCGGGCTGCGCCGCGTTCGCGGCCGGGGCCGCGGCCGGTGCGGCCTGCGCGGGGACCGGCTGGGCGGCGGCCTGCGCCGGTGCGGGCACGCCCTCCTGCGCCGCCGCGGGCTGCGCCACCGCACGCCGACGGCGCCCCGTCGGCGCGCTCGTCGGATGCGGCTGGGGCGGTGTGTGGTCGCCGGACTGGTCGTGCGGCACGGCGTCGTGCCGGCCGTCCTCGGCCCGGGCGCCGGCGGAGGCGGCGGAGCCGTGGCCGGCCGTGCCGGGCACCTGCGCCGCGACGGGGGCCGCCTGGACCGGAATCTGCGGCTGGGCCTGCGCGGGCCCGGGCGCCTGTCCCCGCGCCGGAACCTGCGCCTCCATGGCCTCGGCCGGGCGGTCCGCCTCCGCCGGAGGCAGGGCGAACACCGAACGGGGAGCCGCCTCCTGCGCCGCGGCGCGGTCCTGCGCGGCGGCCAGGGCACGGCGCCTGCGCCCGGTCGGCTCGGCCTTCTCGGCGAGCGCGGTCGGGTCGCCGGACGCGGTCGGGTCGCCGGACGCGGCGAGCGCGGGCAGCGCCGCGGGCAGGGCGTTCTGCTCACCGCCGCCGTGCCGGGCACGCCGGCCGCCCGGCGCGGGCACGCCCTGCGGAGGCACCGTCCCGCCCAGGCCCGTACCGGCGGCAGCCGTTCCCGCGGAATTCTCGCCCGCCATCACCACGGCGCCCTCGGCCGGCCGGCCGCGCCGCCGCCCGGTGCCACCGGCCACCTCCAGCGCGCCTGTGGTCGAGGCCGCGGCGGCCTCCGACTCCTCGACGGCACGCCTGCGCCGCCGGCCGGTGGGGGCGGCGGCCTCCGTGTCCTCGCGCTCGGCGGGGCCACCGGACCCGCCGGAGCCGTCGCCGTCCAGGAACGCGTCGACGGAGGAGCGCCGTGCGCGCCGCCGTCCGCCGGAGGTCTGGTCGGACACGCCGTCGTCGGCACCCGCGGCCTGCGCCGGGATCCCGGCCGTCACGGCCCCGGCACCGCCGCCGATGGGCACCTCGAGGACGTACGCGTTGCCGCTCATGCCCGGCACCTCGTGGGTCTGCAGCACACCGCCGTGGGCGCGCACGATCCCGCGCACGATCGGCTCGTGCACCGGGTCTCCCCCGGCGTACGGCCCGCGCACCTCGATCCGTACGACCTCACCGCGCTGCGCGGCCGCCACCACCACGGTGTTGTCCATGTAACCGCCCGCCGAGACGGGCGCGTTGCCGGTCGCGTCGACGCCCGCGACGTCCGCGATCAGATGGGCGAGCGCGCCCGCCAGGCGCTGCGGGTCGACCTCCGCCTCGATGGGCGGCGCGTGCACCGCGAACTGCACCCGGCCCGGCCCGATGAGGTCGACGGCGCCGTCGACACCGGCCGTGACGACCGTGTCGAGCATCACCTTCACACGGGTGATCTGCTCGCTCCCGGCGTCGATGAGCTGGTAGCCGAGCACGTTGTCGATGAGCGTGGTGATCCGTGAGTAGCCGGCCGACAGATGGTGCAGCACCTGGTTGGCCTCGGGCCACAGCTGCCCGGCGTCGTCCGCGGCGAGCGCGGCCAGCTCGCGCCGCAGCTCGTCCAGCGGGCCGCGCAACGACCGTCCCAGCAGCGTCAGCAGCTGGTCGTGCCGCGCGGCGAGCGCCTCGTAGCGGTCCTTCTCCCGCTCGCCGAGGGCGGCGTAGCGCTCCTCGCCCGCGGCGATCTCCTCGCCGTGCTGCTCCTGCAGGTCCTCGAGTTCGGTGACGTGCTTCTGACGCAGGGCGGTGAGTTCGGAGGCGTGCTCCTCCTCCAGGCGCTCCAGCTCCTCGGTGTGCCGCTTCTCCAGGTCGGTCTTCTCGTCGGCGAGCATGTCGTACGGCCGCCGGTCGGTGAAGGTCATCACGGCACCGACGAGCTGGTCGCCGTCGCGCACGGGCGCGGTGGTCAGGTCGACGGAGACCCGGTCGCCGCCCTTGGCGAACAGCACCTGACCGCGCACCCGGTGCTTGCGCCCGGAGCGCAGGGTGTCGGCGAGCGGCGACTCGGCGTACGGGAAGGGGGAGCCGTCGGCGCGCGAGTGCAGCGCCAGCTCGTGCAGCTCCTTGCCGCCCAGGTCGCTCGCCCGGTATCCCAGGATCTGCGCGGCGGCCGGATTGACGAGCACGATCCGCCCGTCGGTGTCCGTCCCCACCACGCCCTCCGACGCGGCCCGCAGGATCATCTCGGTCTGCCGCTGCGAACGCGCCAGCTCCGCCTCGGTGTCCACGGTCCCGGTCAGGTCGCGTACGACGAGCATCAGCAGCTCGTCGCCGCTGTAGCCGTAACCGTCGTAGGCCTGCTGGCCGTTCTCCAGGTTGGCGCTGGTGACCTCGACGGGGAACTCCGCGCCGTCGGTCCGCCGCGCGATCATGCGCGTCGGCTTGGTCCGCCCGGCCGGGTCCATGTGGTCGGGCCGGCGCATGGAGCCGGGGATCAGCTTGGAGTCGAACTGCGGCAGGAGGTCGAGCAGTCCCCGGCCGACGAGTGCGGTCCCGGGCGCTTCGAACGCCTCGAGCGCGATGGTGTTCGCGTTGACGACGGTACCGTTCGCGTTGACCAGCACCAACGCATCGGGAAGCGCGTCCAGTATGGCTGCGAGGCGAGCAGCGCCTCGGGATGGCCTGCTGCTCACGAGACGCTTCCTCCCTGTTACCGCATCTTGCCGACCGCTCGGGCCATCTTGCCAACCTGCCCGCGACGTGTCACGCGAGGGAGTCTACGGGCACCGCTCGCGGTCGCGGCGGCGGATGAGAGGGAGGTCGCACGAGGAAGTGACGTAGAACGTGTGACCGCATCCCCTGGCCTGCGCGCCTTGCCCGCCCTTGACTCCCGCCCCACACGCCGGCCACACCGCCTCCACGATTTCGCCGCTGCGCCGGCGCCCGTCCGGCCGCGCCCGTCCGGCCCGCCCGCCCGGCTTCCGCCTCCGCTTCCACGGCAGCCTGTGCGGCTACGGCAGCCCGTGCGGCCGCAGGTCGGGCAGCAGCGGTACGAGCCGGTCCCAGCGGCCGATCTCGCACCCGTTGCTGCGGTCGTACGAGGCGTCGACGGGCCGCCCGGCCCACCATCCGGTGACGTGCGCGGTGGCCGGCCCGCCGTACTGCATGGTGCAGACGCTGTCGTCGGGCACGGGCGCGAAGGTGTCCTTGCCCCACGTCGTGCCGCGGTCGAGCGCCGCGCAGGCGGCGTAGGGGGCGGGATGGGTGCCGCCTTCGGGATGGCAGCGGAGCTCGTACGTCCCGTCGAGGCCGTCGCCTGCCCGCCGGACCGTGACCGTGAGGTGGTCGCCGGCGACGGCCTCGTGCCGGTCCCCGGCGTCCTTGTTCTGTGCGGGCGGCGGTGCGAGGGCGGGGCGGGCGGCGTCGGCGTGCGCGGCGCCGGACGCGACGCAGGGCACGACGGAGGCGGCGGCGGTCGCGGCGACGACCAGGAACCGGGCGAGCGACATGCCCTGACTAACGCCTCACCCACCAGGACGTTGCGCCTCCCGCCCCACCGGCGACGGGAGCCCGGCACGAGCGGAAGGGCTTTGCTCTGCGGCCCGCCTGCCTAGTACCGTAGGAGCCGATTGGTGACACCACGCTCGACTGTGTCATCATCTGCACGCACCACTCGCGCGAGCGGCTGTGCTGGAGGCGTCGCCTAGTCCGGTCTATGGCGCCGCACTGCTAATGCGGTTTGGGTCTTAAAGCCCATCGAGGGTTCAAATCCCTCCGCCTCCGCCCTTGATCGACATGATCACCGAAGCCCCGGTCCACCCGACCGGGGCTTCGTCGTTCCGGCAACCGCCCCGACAGCCGTTCCCGCAGGTCACAAGGGGTGCGGCAAACGGATTTCACATGGCGGCGGCAGTCATGTAATGTTCTTCCTGTCGCCGCGAGCGGGCCGAAAGGACCAGGACCGGCAAAAACAAAACAAGCACTCGTAGCTTAACGGATAGAGCATCTGACTACGGATCAGAAGGTTGCAGGTTCGAATCCTGCCGAGTGCACACAGGTGAGAGGCCCCGCAGCGATGCGGGGCCTCTTGCGTTGTAGGGGAGTTTGCCGGCGGCTTTCCGGTCGTCGGCCCGCCCGGTGGTCGTCCGCTTCCGTGCCGTCAGTGTGTCAGGGTCGCCAGGCCGAGGATCACCAGGACGACTCCCATGAATCCGAACTGCAGTCTCATGCGTTCAAGGTTCTTCCAGGGCGTTCCCCATCGCGTCCTGTTGCGCTCCGAGAAGGTCGCGTCCGACCAGTCCCACACCCAGATGTCCACGCCGCGCCAGCCACAGGCCACCACGATGAAAGCGCCGCCCGCGATCAGTGCGAGCACCCCACGGAGAAGCACGTCGTTCCCTCTGCCTCATGACCAGCGTCGGTGTCGGGACATTGTCGCAGGAGGTGCCGGAGGTGCCGAAGGTGACGGGGGCGTTGTCCGGCGGGCGGGAGGAAGGGCCGCGCGGTCAAGGCCGCATGTGGCGGCCGGCATCGGCGGCCGGCGCCGGTGAGCGTGAGCGGCAGTCGTCGGTGAGCGTGAGCGGCAGTCGTCGGCCTCGTCGCTCACGTGGCGAGCGGCCGAGGGGCGGAGGGGCGGAGCCGGTGTGCGTGGACCGCTGTGCGACTCCAGCCGTGCGGTGCGCGCCGGGACAGGTGAGAGGCCCCGGGCTGGGCCGGGGCCTCTCCATGGCTATGTGATGCTGATCCCGATGCTCGTCAATCGCATTCTGAGCCGACGTGATTGGCTTGGCCGCCTGGATTGCCCTCGCCGTTGATGGCGTTGCCCAGGAGGCCGTTGAGGAGGCCGACCTGGCCGAGGACGTCCAGGTTCAGGTCGTGGGACCTGCATCCACCGCCGTGTCCGGCGGGCGCGCTCGGAGCGGCGCTGGCGGAGCCGGTGCCTATGAAGCCGACGAGAGCGATGACGGCGGCTGCGGCAGCCGCCTTGGGGAGCTTGCGCATTTCTCCTCCTTGGGTTGGGTCGAGCGCACCGTTGAAAGATCCACTCCACAAAGATCCACTTTGCGCTCATTTCGGAGGCTAGTCCGATATGTTCCAAGGCGCTCTTCGAGACTGCCATCCGTGCCTCACGGCTCGGCCAGTTGGCTCTCAGGGCATGGAGAGGGGCGGGCACGAAACGTGTCGCGCCGTCAGGCGTAGGTCCAGCGCCAAGCGTTCGCGCTGTACGTGCACTTGATCGCCGATCCGCCGGCGGTGGTGGTGACGGCCCCGTGGTCGCTGCTGCGGCAGAACTGCCCCGCCGCATAGCAGTTGCCCGCGTTGGAGACGATCGAGCACGTACCGGTGCCTCCTCCGCCCCCGCTGCTGCTCCCGCTTCCGCCGCTTCCGGTGGACGTGCCCGCGGCCTTCACGGTGACCGTTCGCGTGACGGTGACCGTCGGGCGGGGCTTCGGCCTGGCCGTGACGGTCTCGGTGACCGTCGGTCCCGGCTCGGGTGTCGCCGTCACCGTCGCGGTGACGGTCGTCGCGGGCTCGGCCTTGGTCTCGACGGGCTGCCGGCCTCCGTCGCCGCAGCCGGTCGCGCTGAGTATCAGGCTCGCGACGAGCAGACCCGCGCTGCCCAACCGTGCTCTGTTCATCCAGTCCCCCCTGGCGCTTCGAGTGAACCGACCGTAGTTCCAGGGCGGGCGATGTGTGGAAAATGTACAAAAGGAGTGACCCGTTTGTGATGCCCCTGGTCAGTGGGGCGCGGCCGGAGTCCGACGGTGCGGGAGCACTACGCCGCTTCGGCCAGGCGGCGGAACGCCAGCGTGGTGCGCGGGTGCGCGATCTCGTCCAGGACGTGGCGCCACTCGGGGTCGGACAGGGCCGGATGGGCCGTGTCCCAGGCGGTCAGGAAGGGAGCCAGATCGCTCTCGTCGGTGGCTGTGACCAGGTCGTTCAAGGAACTGCTCGGCCGGGAGGACTGCTGCGGCCTCATGGGAGTCTCCCTTCGGAGAGAGCCTGTGCAGGCGTTGGTTCGCTGGGTTCCACGATGCCCCGACCGCCCTTCCGGCACCATGAGGCGCCCTACCGGGTCCGGGGTACGGCCGACCGTACCCGCAGGGGGATGCCCTCCCCCCGCCTCCCCCCTGCGGCGGCCGGTCCCGTCCGTGCGGCCTCGCTCCTGCAGGTACCCAGCCCGTCGGTCGGCTCACGTCACGTTCTCGGCACGCTTTAGTCTCGACAGCGATGGCACAGGCATGGAAGTGCTCGGGGCTGCGGTGGTCGGCGGACGGTCCCGTGCTGGCGTGGGACGGCGGGCGGCGCAGCGCGCTGGCCCGGGGGAAGCGGGTGGCCTTCGCGGTCGCGGACGGGGGTGTGCGCCGATGCGTGGGAGCGCGGGGGCACGCGTGTCCGGTGCGGGCGGTCGTGCCGGGGCGGAGCACGGGGGCGCGGTGCGAGGAGTGTGCGCGTCTGGACCGGGCGCACTCCGTGGCCGCCGACACGATCGCGGACGACCCGCGGCCGTACCACGTATATCTGGCCTGGTTCGGGCCCGGCATGGCCAAGGTCGGGATCACGGCTGCGGAGCGGGGTTCGGCGCGGCTGCTGGAGCAGGGCGCCGTCTGCTTCAGCTGGCTCGGCCTGGGACCGCTGATGGCCGCCCGGCGCACGGAGGAGCTGCTGCGCGCCGCGCTGCGGGTGCCGGACCGCATCCCGTACGCCGAGAAGCGGGCGGTGCGCTCCCGGCTGCCGGAGTCCGCCGCCGAGCGGGCGGCCGAGATCCGGGCGCTGCACGCACGGGCCGCGGCGCTGGACCGGTGGCCGGATTCGCTGGCGCGCGAGCCGTGTGAAGTCGTCGACCACGCCGGGGTGTTCGGGCTGGCCGGGTTGCCGGGTGCAGCGGGGGAGGTGAGCGAGCTGGTCGCCGGCGGGCGGCTGAGCGGGGAACTGCTCGCGGCCGCGGGGCCGGACCTGCATCTGGCGGCCGGGCGCGGGGTCGTCGTGCTGGACACCCGTCTGATGACCGGGTGGGAGATCGTCCCGGCCGTGGGTGAGGATGGATGCAGCGTGCCTGTGCGCGGGTTCAGGGAGGCGGCGGGAGTTCAGGACGGCCTGTTCTGAAGCGGCTGAGAGTTCGAGAGGGCGTATGACGGAGACGGCGGAGGGCGCGGAGGTCCGGCTGTTCTGGGAGCGGCTCCGCCTGCCCGGACTGGTGGATGTGCACACGCACTTCATGCCGGAGCGGGTGTTGCACAAGGTCTGGGACTACTTCGACGCGCTCGGCCCGCTGACCGGCGGCGTCGAGTGGCCGATCACCTACCGCGAGGAGGAGGCGGAACGGCTCGCGCGGCTGCGGGAGTTCGGGGTACGCCGCTTCACCGCGATGCTCTACCCCCACAAGCCCGGCATGGCGCAGTGGCTCAACGGCTGGGCGGCCGACTTCGCCCGCCGTACGCCCGACTGCCTGCACACCTCCACCCTCTTCCCGGAGCCGGGCGTCGAGGCGTACGTACGGGAGGCCGTCGAGGCGGGCGCGCGGGTGTTCAAGGCCCATGTGCAGGTGGGGGCGTACGATCCGGCGCACCACCTGCTCGACCCCGCCTGGGGGTTGCTCGCCGAGGCGGGCGTCCCCGTCGTCGTCCACTGCGGCTCGGGACCCGCCCCCGGCAAGCACACCGGACCCGAGCCGATCGCGCGCGTGCTGGCCCGCCACCCGCGGCTCCGGCTCGTCGTCGCACACATGGGCATGCCGGAGTACGAGGACTTCCTCGACCTCGCCGAGCGGTACGGCGAGGTGCGGCTGGACACCACGATGGCGTTCACCGACTTCAGCGAGCGGTTCGCGCCGTTCCCGAGCCGGGCCCTGCCCCGCCTCGGCGGCCTCGGCGACCGCATCCTGCTGGGCAGCGACTTCCCCAACATCCCTTACCCGTACGTCCATCAGCTGCACGCCCTGGAGCGGCTGGGGCTCGGCGAGGAGTGGCTGCGGGCCGTCTGCCACGACAACGGAGCGCGGCTGTTCGGCCTGTGAGGAGCGCACAGGCGGGCTTTACGCCCTGATCACCCCGGCCCGGCGGATGATGAGGGCGACCGGGCCGTGCGGTGAGCGCCCGGCAGGCGGTTCCCAGGGGTTCCCTGAGAGGCCCCTGTGCGTTTCTCAGGGAAATCACAGGTTGCCGAAAGGGTGCTCTCAGAGCACACCGACAGTGTTTCCACCATGACCACGACCTCGCCCCAGGGGCGCACCGAACTGCTGAGGCCGGACGGGAGCCCCGTCCGCGTGCTTGTGGTGGACGACGAGCTGTCGATCACCGAACTGCTGTCCATGGCCCTGCGCTACGAGGGATGGCAGATCCGGAGCGCGGGAGATGGCACGGGTGCCATCCAGACCGCGCGGGAGTTCCGGCCGGACGCCGTCGTCCTCGACATGATGCTGCCCGACATGGACGGCCTGACCGTCCTGGGCCGGCTGCGCCGCGAGCTGCCGGACGTGCCGGTCCTCTTCCTGACCGCCAAGGACGCGGTCGAGGACCGCATCGCGGGGCTCACGGCCGGCGGCGACGACTACGTCACCAAGCCGTTCTCCCTGGAGGAGGTCGTCGCGCGGCTGCGTGGTCTCATCCGCCGTTCCGGCGCCGCCGACCGGCGCTCCGAATCGGTGCTGGTCGTCGGCGACCTCACGCTCGACGAGGACAGCCACGAGGTGTCGCGGGCCGGGGACAACATCCACCTCACCGCCACCGAGTTCGAGCTGCTGCGCTTCCTGATGCGCAATCCGCGGCGCGTGCTCAGCAAGGCCCAGATACTCGACCGCGTGTGGTCGTACGACTTCGGCGGGCAGGCCAACGTGGTCGAGCTCTACATCTCGTATCTGCGCCGGAAGATCGACGCCGGGCGGGAGCCGATGATCCACACCCGGCGTGGTGCCGGCTATCTGATCAAGCCCGCCGCGTCATGAGCGGACGGCGACGACCGCGGGCGCAGAAGCGACGGGCGGGACAGCCGCGCACCCTGCGGGCGCGGCTCGTCGTCGCGTCCGTGGTGCTGATCGCCGTCGTGTGCGCGGTGATCGGAACGGTGACGACGCTGGCGCTGCGCTCGCATCTCTACGACCAGCTGGACGGACAGCTGCGTGAGGCCACGGCGCGTGCGTCGGGGGACTTCAAGCCGCCCGGCATGGGCAGGGACGGCTCGCCGCCGGGACAGGGCGGCGGCCAGAACCCGATCGCGAAGACGACGGATCTCGGTGACTTCGTCAAGCACGCTCCGCAGCCCAGCGGCACGGTCGCGGCCACCGTCGTCAACGGCAGCGTCACCGAGGGCAAGGTGGGCAAGAAGTCCAACTCCACCTACGAGATGAGCGCCAGGAACCTGACCAGCGCTCAGAAGAGCGCGCTCGGCCAGGTCTCCCAGGACGGCAATCCGCACACCGTGGACCTGCCGGGACTCGGTAGCTACCGGGTCGAGTACCGCAGCGGCTACTACGTCGGCCTCCCCACCCGGGAGACCGACAGCACCATCAACACCCTCATCCTCGTCGAGGTCAGCGTCACCGCCGCCGGGCTCGGGGCCGCCGTCATCGCGGGCTACGCGCTCGTCGGCGTCGCCACCCGTCCGCTGCGCCGGGTCGCCGCCACGGCGACCCGGGTCTCCGAACTCCCCCTGCACACCGGCGAGGTGAACCTCAGCGAGCGGGTGCCCGTGTCCGAGACCGACCCGCACACGGAGGTGGGCCAGGTCGGGGCCGCGCTCAACCGCATGCTGGACCACGTCCACGGCGCCCTGCACTCCCGTCAGCAGAGCGAGATGCGGGTCCGGCAGTTCGTGGCGGACGCCAGCCACGAGCTCAGAACACCCCTGGCCTCCATCCGCGGGTACGCCGAGCTGACCAGACGCGGCAGGGAACAGGTCGGCCCCGACACCCGGCACGCCCTCGGCCGTATCGAGTCCGAGGCCGGCCGGATGACGCTCCTCGTGGAGGACCTGCTGCTGCTCGCCCGGCTGGACGCCGGACGGCCGCTGCAGTTCGAGCAGACCGACCTCATTCCGCTGGTCGTCGACACGGTCAGCGACTCCCGCGCGGCCGGCATGGACCACAACTGGCGCCTGGACCTGCCCGACGAACCCGCGCTGGTCAGTGCCGACGCGGCCCGGGTCCAGCAGGTGCTGGTCAATCTGCTCGGCAACGCCCGCAAGCACACCCCGCCCGGCACGACCGTCACCGCACGCCTGCAGCGCCGGGGACCGTGGCTGTGCGTGGACGTGGAGGACAACGGACCGGGCATCCCGGCCGACCTGCTCCCGCACGTCTTCGAGCGGTTCGCCCGCGGCGACTCGGCGCGCTCACGGGCGACGGGCTCCACCGGACTGGGACTTGCGATCGTGCAGGCCGTCGCGGCCGCGCACGGCGGTGCGGTGACCGTGGACAGCGTCCCGGGACGCACCGTGTTCACCGTCCATCTGCCGGCGCTCGCCGCGGCGCTGCCCCATCCGGCCCCCGAAACGAATTGGCAATCGCACTCACAGGCGCAGCACAGTGCCACCACATGGGTGCAACAGGGCGCTTGACCAGAGTCGTTCGTATGCGAACCGACTCTTCTCCCGGCACCTTGCCGGCGCGGGAGCACCTCCCGGCCGGCGACGCCGGTACGCCCGTCCTGGATGTAGTGATCCCCGTCTACAACGAGGAGAAGGACCTCCAGCCGTGTGTGCTGAGACTGCACGAGCACCTCAGGCGCACGTTCCCGTACGCGTTCCGCATCACGATCGCCGACAACGCGTCGACCGACGCCACCTCCCTGGTGGCGGCGCGGCTGGCGGCGGAGATTCCCGAGGTCGCCGACTTCCGCCTGGAGCAGAAGGGCCGGGGCCGCGCGCTGCGCACGGTGTGGTCCGCCTCCGAGGCGCCGATCCTCGCCTACATGGACGTGGACCTGTCCACCGACCTCAACGCCCTGCTGCCGCTGGTGGCGCCGCTGATCTCGGGCCATTCGGACCTGGCGATCGGCTCGCGGCTGGCCCGCTCCTCCCGCGTGGTGCGCGGGCCCAAGCGGGAGTTCATCAGCCGCGCGTACAACCTCATCCTGCGCGGCTCGCTGCAGGCCCGCTTCTCCGACGCGCAGTGCGGCTTCAAGGCGATCCGGCGTGATGTCGCGCAGGTGCTGCTGCCGCTGGTCGAGGACACCGGCTGGTTCTTCGACACCGAGATGCTGGTCCTGGCCGAGCGCGCGGGCCTCAGGATCCACGAGGTGCCGGTCGACTGGGTCGACGACCCGGACTCGACCGTCCACATCGTGCGGACGGCGACCGAGGACCTCAAGGGGGTGTGGCGGGTGGGCAAGGCCCTGGCCACCGGCTCGCTGCCGCTGGACCGGATCACCCGGCCGTTCGGCGACGACCCGCGCGACCGCGACATCCAGGACGTACCGAAGGGGCTGGCCCGCCAGCTCGTCGGGTTCTGCGTCGTCGGCGGTCTGTCCACCCTCTTCTACCTCCTCCTCTACAGCGTCTTCCGGCAGTTCAGCGGCTCGCAGATCGCCAACGCGCTCGCGCTGCTGGTCTCGGCCGTGGCGAACACGGCCGCCAACCGGCGCCTCACCTTCGGGGTGCGCGGCCGCGGCGGCGCCGTCCGCCACCAGGCGCAGGGCCTCGTGGTCTTCGGCATCGGCCTCGCGCTGACCAGCGGATCGCTCGCCGCCCTGAACGCGGCGACGTCGAACCCCGCGCACTCCACCGAACTCGCGGTCCTGGTCGCCGCCAACCTCGCGGCGACGGTCCTGCGTTTCCTGCTCTTCCGCGCGTGGGTCTTCCCCGACCGGGCCGAGGGCGAGCCGTCCACCGTGGTGGCCTTGCACAACCCGTCCTCGCCGACCTACGCCACGGCCGCGCACCCGGGGTACCGGCCGCAGCCGTACGGCCGGCAGGCACACCAGCCTCCGCTGCCGCAGCCTCCGCTGCCGCAGCGGCCGGTCGCCTGTCCCGTCGCGCACCAGCACCACGAGACGACCCAGATCCGCGCCGGCGACGTCGCGGACCGCAGCTGGGAGGACGCCACCCTGCACCTTCAGCCGGTGCGTCCGACCGAGACCGATCCGAGGGACCCCCGATGACCACCCACTTCGACCGGACGACCCACGAGGGAGGAGCCGCACCCTCCTCCTGGGGCCCGCCTTCCACGGCCACTCCGGCCGCCCCGGCCGCGGCGGAGCCGGCGCCCTCCGCGGCCCCCCAGGGCGGCGAGCCGAAGCAGCCCTTCGCCCGCAGACTGTGGCGCGGCCGCCCCGAGGACCCGCGCTGGGCACGCCCGGCCTTCCTCGGCCTGCTGGCCGCCACCCTGCTGCTCTACCTCTGGAACCTGAGTGCCTCCGGCTACGCCAACTCCTTCTACTCGGCGGCCGTCCAGGCCGGCAGCCGGTCCTGGAAGGCGTTTTTCTTCGGCTCGCTGGACGCCGGCAACGCCATCACCGTCGACAAGCCCCCGGCCTCCCTGTGGCCGATGGAGCTGTCGGTGCGCGTCTTCGGCCTCAACTCGTGGGCGATCCTCGTCCCCGAGGTCCTGATGGGCGTCGCCACGGTCGCCGTGGTGTACGCGGCCGTACGGCGCCGGTTCAGCCCCGCCGCCGGTCTGATCGCGGGCGCGGTGCTCGCGCTCACTCCCGTCGCGGCGCTGATGTTCCGGTTCAACAACCCGGATGCCATGCTGGCGCTGCTGATGGCGCTCGCCTGCTACTTCACCGTCCGCGGTATCGAGGACGGCAGGACGAAGTGGCTGATGTGGGCCGGTGCCGCGATCGGTTTCGCCTTCCTGGCGAAGACCCTGCAGGCCTTCCTGATCCTGCCGGCCCTCGCGTTCGTCTACGCGGTCTGCGCGCCGGTCCCGCTGAGGAAGCGGCTCGGTCAACTGGCCGCGGCCACGGCCACGCTGGTGGTCTCCGGCGGCTGGTGGGTCGCGGTCGTCGAGCTGTGGCCGGCGTCCTCGCGCCCCTACATCGGCGGCTCGCAGAACAACAGCTTCCTTGAACTGACCTTCGGCTACAACGGCTTCGGCCGCCTCAGCGGCGACGAGACCGGCAGTGTGGGCGGCGGTGGCGGCGGCACCGGCTCCGGCATGTGGGGCGAGACCGGCTGGAACCGGATGTTCAACTCCGAGATCGGCGGCCAGATCTCCTGGCTGCTGCCGGCGGCGCTGATCCTGCTGGTGGCCGGCCTCGTCGCGACGAGGAGGCTCGGGCGGACGTCCGTCACCCGCGCCTCGTTCCTGGTCTGGGGCGGCTCGCTGCTGATGACCGTGATCGTCTTCAGCTACATGGCGGGCATCTTCCACCAGTACTACACGGTGGCGCTCGCGCCCTACATCGCGGCCGTGACCGGCATGGGCTCCGCGCTCCTGTGGGAGAAGCGTCGCGAGACGTGGGCCTCGATCACCCTCGCGGCCGCGGTCGTGGCCGGTGCCGCCTGGGGCTACGTGCTCCTCAACCGCACGTCGGACTACCTGCCCTGGCTGAAGTACCTGGTCCTGGTCGGCGGTCTCGCCGCCGCGCTCGGCCTGATCTTCGCGGGCCGCGTCAGCCGCCGGCTCGCCCTCGGGGCGGCGGCGGTGGGCCTGGTGGCCGCGCTGGCCGGTCCGACCGCGTACACCCTCAGCACCCTTCAGGAGGGCCACACCGGCTCCATCGTGACGGCCGGTCCGTCCGGCGCGAGCGTGATGGGCGGCCGCGGCGGCCCCGGCGGCGGAGGCATGCGCGGCGGCTTCGGCGGCGGCATGCCGGGCCAGAACCAGCAGGGCCAGCAGAACCAGCAGAACGGCAACGGCGGCACCCAGAACGGCAACGGCCTTCCGGGCGGCGGCTTCGGCGGCGGCATGCCGGGCCAGAACCAGCAGGGTCAGCAGAACCAGCAGGGCCAGCAAGGCCAGCAGGGCCAGCAGAACGGCGACGGCGGCACCCAGGGCCAGAACCGGCAGGGCGGCCCCGGTGGCGGAGGCGGCGGTGCCGGCGGCCTGCTGAACGGCGCGAGCGTCAGCTCGCAGGCGAAGAAGCTGCTGGAGACGGACGCCTCGAAGTACACCTGGGTCGCCGCGGCCATCGGCGCCCAGAACGCGGCGAGTTACCAGCTCTCCACCGGCGACCCGGTGATGGCGATCGGCGGCTTCAACGGCACCGACCCGTCCCCGACCCTGGCCCAGTTCAAGAAGTACGTGGCGGACGGAAAGATCCACTACTTCATCTCGTCCGGCACCGGTGGCGGCATGGGCGGCAGCGGCAGCGGCACTTCCTCGCAGATCACGTCGTGGGTCGAGAAGAACTTCAAGAAGGTGACGGCCGGTTCGGCCACCTTCTACGACCTGACGCAGAAGGCGAGCGGCTGACGCGGCGCACGAGCGGCCCACGCCGACGGAACATCGTTGTACGTACACCGTATGGCCACACCGCCATACGGTGTACAGCGTTTTCTGGGCGTCGCGATCCCTCGTGGCCCGTGCCGTCGCCGTGCCGCCCGGTGGGCTGCCGGCCGCGGCGTTGCTGTGTCGTGCTGAGCGGGCAGACTCGGGGGTGTTGGTCGCCTGAGAGCTCGGTGGCATCGACCGTCTGGCGGCTGCGGGTCGAATTGGGTTGATCGCGCAGTTCCCCGCGCCTGTTCAGATTCGCTGCCGCCTAGCATCTTGATCGGTGAACGGACGTCTAGGAAGGTGCGCCAATGGTGAGGGCAGCCGAGCGTGCGGCGCGGACCAGCGTGTGGCTGGAGGGCAAGGTCCGCCGGAGCGGCCGCGGCGGGCAGCCGTCGGGGCTGGACCGGGACCGGATCACCGAGGTGACCGTCCGGCTCCTGGACGCCGAGGGGCTGGCCAAGTTCTCGATGCGCCGGCTGGCCGGCGAGCTGAACGTCACCGCGATGTCCGTCTACTGGTACGTCGACACCAAGGACGACCTCCTCGAACTCGCCCTGGACGCGGCGTTCGGCGAGCTCACCCTGCCCGATCCGGAGGCCGACGAGGACTGGCGCGACCAGCTGCGCGCGCTGACGAGCGAGTACCGCTCCCTGCTGGTCCGCCATCCCTGGCTGTCCCCGCTGGCCGGCACCTTCCTGAACATCGGCCCGAACTCGCTGGCCTTCTCCCAGGTCGTCCAGCACATCATCCGCAAGACGGGCCTGCCCGTGCACGGCCTGTCCGGCGCCCTGTCGGCCGTCTTCCAGTTCGTCTACGGCTTCGGCACGATCGAGGGCCACTTCATCGCCCGCTGCGCCGCCGCCGGGATGACCCAGGACGAGTACTTCCGGCACGCCATGAGCGCGGTGAACCAGGCCCCCGGGGCCGCCGCGATCGTCCGGCAGAACGCCGACATCATGGCGGCCCGCGGTGGCGACACGGTGGAGGAGATGCGCGAGCGGGACTTCGCGTTCGCCCTGGACCTGCTGGTGGCGGGCATCGAGGCGATGGTGGCCCGCAGCTGACTACTGCTCGGGGGCCAGCCGCGCCGGGAAGCCGCCCGTGGCCACCGGCCCCCACCGCTCGGGCGTGACGCGGATGATCGACTTGCCCTGCTTGACCATCGCCGCGCGGTACTCGTCCCAGTCCGGGTGCTCGCCGGAGATGTTGCGGAAGTACTCCACCAGCGGCTCCACGGACTCCGGGGAGTCGATCACCTCGGCGGTGCCGTCGATCTGCACCCACGGGCCGTTCCACTCGTCGCTCAGCACGACGAGGCTGACCCGCTCGTCCCGCTTGGCGTTGCGGGTCTTGGCGCGCTCCGGGTAGGTGGAGACGACGATCCGCCCCGAGTCGTCCACACCGCAGGTCAGCGGTGAGGCCTGCGGGCCGCCGTCCGCACGCCGGGTCAGCAGGATGGCGCGGTGCCGGGGCCGTACGAAGTCGAGCAGGTCGTCGCGGGAGACGGTCGTGTTCGTAGCGATGTTGGGTGCCATGCCGCCAGCGTAGGCTCCCGGTCGCCGCTCAGCCTGCTCCTGCCGTGCCTACGTCCGGGGCAGGGACGTGCCCTGCACCGCCTGGATGTCCAGCTCGATTCTCAGGGTGGTGCCGATCGCGGCGATGCCCGCCTGGAGCACCTGGTTGTAGTTCATGGCGAAGTCCTCGCGGCGCAGCTCGGTCGTCGCGCGGAAGGCGGCGCGCGTGCCGCCCCACGGGTCCGGTCCCGTGCCCAGGTACGCCAGGTCCAGGTCGACCGGGCGTACGACCCCGTGCAGGGTCAGTTCGCCGTGCACGGTCCAGCGGTCGGCGCCGGCCGCCGTCAGGCCCGTGGACCGGTAGGTGATCTCGGGGTACCTCTCGGTGTCCAGGAAGTCCGGCGAGCGCAGGTGGCCGTCGCGCATGCCGTTGCCCGTGTCGATGGTGGTGGCCCGGACGACCGCCTCCACGCGGGACTTCTCCACCTCGTCCGGGGCGATCTCGATACGCCCGGCGAAGTCGGTGAAGCGGCCGTGCACGCTGGAGATGCCCAGGTGCCGGGCGACCGCGCCCACCGACGAGTGCGCCGGGTCGATGGTCCACGTCCCGGGCGGCGGCAGCTCGGTGCCGCCCTGCCGGGACAGCGTCACCGCCCCGAGCTCGGCGCGTCCGCTCGCCGTGACGAGGGCGCTGGAGGCGACGGGCGCGTACCCGACGGCCGTGACGACGACGGTGTACGGCCCCGGCGCGAGCGCGGTCGCGTCCCGTACGGCGCCCTCCGAGTCCGCCTCGGCGCGCAGCACCTGCGTGCCGGCCGTGTCGGTCACCGTGACGACCGCGTGCGACACGGCCCATCCGTCCCGCGTACGGATCTTCGCGGACAGTCCCATCCCGTTTTCTCCCTGCACGTGCTGTCGGTCGTCAAGAGTCCGGCCCGCGGCAGGGGGACCGCCGCTCAGGGCGTACCTGCCACGGGCCGGAGGCCGGACCCGGGCCCTACTGGGCCGGGTGGGCCAGGTCGATGTCGTGGTCGTCGACGCCGCGGCCGTTCACCGTCAGGGCCGTCGCCACCGGCGCGTAGCCCGTCGCGATGACGGTGTACTCGCCGCTGTCGAGGTCGGTGAAGGCGTACGCGCCGTCCGCGCCCGTGGTGGCGGTGCCGACCACGTTGCCCGCGCCGTCCACGAGGGTCACCCGGGCGTCGGCCAGCGGACCGTGCGGCGCCCGGACGACGCCCTGGACCTGGGCGCCCGAGTCGAGGTCGACCTCGATCCGGGTGACGCCGGCGCCGCCGACCTCCACGGGCAGCGCCCGCGGCCGGAACCCGGCGGCGTTGACCGCCACGGTCACGGCGCCCGGCACCAGCTCCGCGAAGGCGAACTCGCCCTGCTCGCCGGTGGTCCCGGTGGCCAGCAGGTCACCGCGCACATCGGTCACGATGACCATCGCGTCCTTGACGGGCAGCGCCGTCGCGGCGGCCCGCACCACACCGTTCAGCCCGCTGGTGCCGCTGAGCAGGATGTCGTACGAGACCGGCTCACCGTTGACCACGACCGTGGACGCCTGCGGCTGGAAGCCGGCGGCGGAGGCGATCAGGACGTACGAGCCGGTGCCCGGCGCCTCCAGCGCGTAGGAGCCGTCCGCCTGCGCGACCGACCGGCCCAGCTGCCGTCCCGCGAGCGAGATCAGCGTGACGGCGGCCTGCGGCACCGGCGCGCTCTCGTCGCCGCGCACGAAACCGCGTACCGGGGTGCCGCCGGAGGGGGCGGGCTCCTCGGGCCGGGCGATGGTGGCCACGGCGGCCGGCTGCTGGATGCCGTCGACGGCGGCAGCCGTCTCCGCGACGGCCCAGCTCGGGAGCTTCTCCGTGACCGGGGCGGCGGCCTCCGCCTCGGCGGCGGCCGGAGCGGCCTCGCCGTCGCCCTCGGCCTCGGCACCGGCGTCAGGGGCCTCCTCCGCGGCGGCGGCCTGCGCGAGCCCGCCCTTGGTCTTCAGCGGGACCTCCTTGATGAACAGGCTGATCAGGAACGCGAAGGCCGCGAGGGCGCCGGCGATCATGAAGATGTCGGCGATGCCGTGACCGTAGGCGCTCTGCAGCAGCGTGCGCAGCGGCACCGGCAGCTTGCCCAGGTCCGGGATGCTGTCGCCGGACGAGCTGGAACCGGCCAGCGCGGCCCGGTACTTCGGGTCCAGGGAGGCGATGCCGTCCGTGACGTAGTGCGTGATCCGGTGGGACATGACCGCGCCCAGCGCCGAGACGCCGACCGCGCCGCCGAGGGAACGGAAGAAGGTGACCGTGGAGCTGGCCGAGCCGAGGTCGCCCGGGTCGACCTGGTTCTGCGTGCACAGCACCAGGTTCTGCATCATCATGCCGATGCCGAGACCCATGAAGGCCATGAAGACGGCCATCTTCCAGTAGTCCGTGTCGTACCGGATGGTGCCCAGCAGGCCCAGGCCGGCCGAGACCAGCACGCCACCGCTGACCAGCCACGCCTTCCAGCGGCCGGTGCGGGTGATGAACTGCCCCGAGACGGTGGAGGAGACGAACAGGCCGCCGATCATCGGGATCGTCAGGACACCCGACATCGTCGGGGACTTGTCCCGGGCCAGCTGGAAGTACTGGCTGAAGAAGACCGTGCCGGTGAACATCGCGACACCGACGAACAGCGAGGCCAGCGACGCGAGCGTGATGGTGCGGTTGCGGAACAGGCGCAGCGGGATGATCGGCTCGCTCGCCCTGGACTCGACCAGGATGAAGAGCGCGCCGAGCACGATCGAACCGCCGACCATGGTGTACGTCTGCCAGGACAGCCAGTCGTACTTGTCACCGGCGAAGGTGACCCAGACCAGCAGCAGCGAGACGGCGGCGGCGACGAAGGTGGCGCCGCCCCAGTCGACCTTCACGTCCCGCTTCACGACCGGCAGGTGCAGCGTCTTCTGCAGCACGATCAGGGCGATGACGGCGAAGGGGACGCCGACGTAGAAGCACCAGCGCCAGCCCAGCCACGAGGTGTCGGTGATGACACCGCCGAGCAGCGGGCCGCCGACGGTGGCGACGGCGAAGGTGGCGCCCAGGTAACCGGAGTAACGCCCGCGCTCACGCGGGGAGATCATCGCGGCCATGACGATCTGGGCGAGGGCGGACAGCCCGCCGACGCCGATGCCCTGGAAGACACGGCAGGCGATCAGCATGCCCGGGTTCTGCGACAGACCGGCCGCCATCGAGCCCAGCACGTAGACGACCAGGGCTATCTGGACGAGCGCCTTCTTGCTGTACAGGTCGGCGAGCTTGCCCCACAGGGGTGTGGTCGCGGTCATCGCCAGCAGTGAGGCGGTGACGACCCAGGTGTAGGCCGACTGGCCGCCGCCGAGGTCGCTGATGATGTGCGGCAGCGCGTTGGTGACGATCGTGGACGACAGGATCGCCACGAACATGCCGAGCAGCAGCCCGGAGAGCGCCTCCATGATCTGCCGGTGCGTCATCGGGGCGTCGTGCTCGGCGGAGCCTCCCCCGTGCTTGGCATGAGCCCGCACACCGGCTGGTGTGGTCGTTGCCATGGGCTTCCTTTTCTCACATGCTTGCTGGTGTACGGGTGGCCGGCTCGGGTGCGACGGCCGGCGGCGGCAGTCGCGGCGGTGCGGGGCGGCAGTCGTCGAAGCTGGCCCGCAGCCGGGTCATGAGCCGGGTGAGCTGGGCGACCTCCTCGTCGCTCCAGTCGGCGAGCCGCTCGGCGAGCAGCTGCGTGGTCCGCTCGGACAGTTCCTCCAGGCAGGCCAGGCCCGCCGGTGTGAGGTGCACGATCCGGGACCGTTTGTCCGCCGGGTCGGGGGAGCGGTCGATCCAGCCGCGCTCGGCGAGGTGCGCGACATGGCGGCTGGTGACCGACATGTCCACGGCGAGCAGCTCCGCGAGCTTGCTCATGCGCATGTCGCCGTGGCGGCCCAGGAGGGTCAGTACGGTGGCGCTGCCGCTCGGGCAGTCGGACGGCAGGATCCGGCCGAGTTCCCGCTTCACGGCACCGAAGGCGCTGAACTGCCTGATCAGCTCCTCGTACTGCGTCCGCTCGGTCATCCCACCTCCCGTATTCGTTGCTTGGGGCAACCATAAGAGTTGTTGGTTGCTGCAGGCAAATAAAAGGGCGAGGTGCGGGACAAAAACTTGGCAAAGTCATGTATGGCGATCGTAAAAACGCAGGTGGGAGTGAGGGGCGAGAGGCGGGGGCGGACGGCCGCCCCCCACTTGGGCCGCACCCGCTGATTCGCTAGGGTCTGCTGCCATGGCTAACCCCCAGGGCCCCCAGGGCAACCACGACCCCGCAGGCAGCACCCAGATGTTCCGCGCGTTCGTCGACGAGGGCCCGCAGGGCCGGCAGAGCCGTCAGCAGGCGTCCGCGCCGTCCGGTCCCCGGATCGGCCTGATCGTCGGCATCGTCGTCGCGGTGGCGGTCGTGGCGGCCGTCGCCTGGCTCGCGATGATGTAGCGAGAGCCCAGGTCACTTCCACCGGACGGTGACGTCCCGCGTCTCGATGTGCATGCCCAGCGGCACGCGCCAGGCGTCGACGCACACCGTCCAGGTCTTCTTCCTGTCCGCCCCGGCGCCGATCGGCGCCGGGAGCGGCACGTCGGACGTCCTCGTCGCCCAGTCGATGCCGAG
Organism: Streptomyces sp. NPDC101225; assembly: GCF_044767585.1. Classification (NCBI taxonomy): domain Bacteria; kingdom Bacillati; phylum Actinomycetota; class Actinomycetes; order Kitasatosporales; family Streptomycetaceae; genus Streptomyces; species Streptomyces sp. NPDC101225. The sequence continues at coordinate 19,103 of NZ_JBIWOE010000045.1, read as the reverse complement.
CGCGCCGATGATGTGCGTGCCGAAGGTGACGGTGCCCGAACGGACCGCCGTACCGCCGGAATTGGTGAAGGTCAGCGTCACGTCCTCGCACCAGCGCCGGTCCGTCGCGGTCCGCGTCGGATCGCTCCAGGCCAGGTCGGCGGGCCCGGCGGGGGTCTCCGCACCGGGAGTTGCCGCGGGCGACGGCGAAGCCGGGCTCCCGGAGGCGGACTTGGCGCCGCCGCGGCTGCCGCCGGCGTCTCCTCCCGGCGTGGCCCCGGCAGCCGATGTCGACGCCGTTGCCGTTGCCGCTGCCGGCGCAGCCCCCGCCGGCGGGTCGTCCGGCAGGCCGCTCGGACTGCCCGCCGCCGCGGGGGACCCGCTCCGCCGCGGGCTGCCGTCCAGCGGCACGAGCGTCACCCCGCCCGTCGGAGCCGCCGCCGTACCCGAGGGCCGGGGTGCGCCGCCGGCCGCTCCGGTGGCGACGTAGCCCTCGCCCGGACCGCCGCCCCCGCACGCCGCCAGCGCGGCGCCCAGACAGACGACGGCCGCCGATGCGCCGATCAGGGCGCCTCGACGGCCACGTGTCCATGTCGTGCGAGAGGTCCCACGCAGCATCGCGCCATGGTGGCTGACGCTCCGTCAAATGGGAACCCCCGGGCCGGGGCCCGCTCAGTCCGAGATGAGTCCCTCGCGCAGCTGCGCCAGTGTGCGGGTCAGCAGGCGGGAGACGTGCATCTGCGAGATGCCGACCTCGTCGCCGATCTGCGACTGGGTCATGTTGGCGAAGAAGCGGAGCATGATGATCTGCCGCTCGCGGGGCGGGAGCTTGGCCAGCAGCGGCTTCAGGGACTCGCGGTACTCGACGCCCTCCAGGGCGGTGTCCTCGTAGCCCAGGCGGTCCGCGAGGGAGCCCTCGCCGCCGTCGTCCTCGGGGGCCGGGGAGTCCAGCGAGGAGGCCGTGTAGGCGTTGCCGACCGCGAGGCCGTCGACCACGTCCTCCTCGGAGACACCGAGCACGGCGGCCAGTTCGGGGACGGTCGGGGAGCGGTCGAGCTTCTGGGAGAGCTCGTCGCTGGCCTTCGTCAGGGCCAGCCGCAGTTCCTGGAGCCGGCGCGGCACGCGCACCGACCACGAGGTGTCGCGGAAGAACCGCTTGATCTCGCCGACGACCGTCGGCATCGCGAAGGTCGGGAACTCCACGCCCCGCTCGCAGTCGAAGCGGTCGATCGCCTTGATCAGGCCGATCGTGCCGACCTGGACGATGTCCTCCATCGGCTCGTTGCGGGAGCGGAAGCGGGCCGCCGCGTAGCGCACCAGCGGGAGGTTGAGCTCGATGAGGGTGTCCCGCACGTACGCGCGCTCGGGGCTGTTCTCGTCGAGTGCGGCGAGCCGCAGGAAAAGGGAGCGGGACAGGGTGCGGGTGTCGATGTTCTCCGGGGCCGGGATGGCCGGGGCGTCGGGCGCCTCCACCACCGGAGCTTCGTCGAGCACGGCGTCGGTGGGCGCGGAATCGCTCTTCGCGAGCGTGAGCACCTTCGAGCTGCCCTGATCTGCGGACATGCCACCCCCTCTGGGTCGCGGGACGGTCGCGGCCGAAGTCCCCTCGGCGAGGAGTTCAGCCTTCACCTGAATACCGGAGCCGAGGCCTCGGCAAACGCGCTTGGGGAAGAATGTCACATGTCGGCAACACGCTGTAGTGACATGTCGACACGTGAGATGCGAATCGGCCCTGGAAAGAGGGGGTCTGAGGCTTTTTCAGCACAGAAACGTCAGGAACATCCCTGGTGAGCGATTCGCTCTCGCGGGTTACGCGTCGATCCTGTTTGCGATCTGCGGTGTTCCGGAGCGTGCGCCTGTGCGCCTCTTATGCCTCGATCCGATTGGCGGATCGCAGCCGCTGGAAGCTACGCGCGAGTAGCCGCGACACATGCATCTGGGAGACGCCGAGTTCCGCGCTGATTTGTGACTGGGTGAGGTTGCTGTAGTAGCGCAGCAGAAGGATTCTCTGTTCCCGCTCCGGCAGTTGTACGAGGAGATGGCGGACGAGATCCCGGTGTTCGACACCGTCCAGGGCGGGGTCCTCGTAGCCGAGCCGGTCGAGGAGGCCCGGCAGCCCGTCACCCTCCTGGGCGGCCTCCAGGGAGGTCGCGTGGTACGAGCGGCCGGCCTCGATGCAGGAGAGGACCTCTTCCTCGGTGATGCGCAGCCGCTCGGCGATCTCGGCCGTCGTCGGGGTGCGCCCGAAGGCGGTCGTCAGGTCCTCGGTGGCACTGTTGACCTGCACCCACAACTCGTGGAGGCGGCGCGGGACGTGGACCGTGCGGACGTTGTCGCGGAAGTAGCGCTTGATCTCGCCGACCACGGTCGGCATCGCGAAGGTCGGGAACTGCACGCCCCGGTCCGGGTCGAAGCGGTCGATCGCGTTGATGAGCCCGATGGTGCCCACCTGGATCACGTCCTCCATGGGCTCGTTGCGCGAGCGGAAGCGGGCCGCCGCGTAGCGCACGAGCGGGAGGTTGGCCTCGATCAGCGCCCCGCGCACCCGGATGTGGTCGGGGCTGCCCGGACTGAGGGTCTTGAGCTCGCCGAAGAGCACCTGGGTCAGGGCCCGGGTGTCGGCACCGCGGCTGCGCGGCGGTGCGGCCTCGGGCGTGGCCGTCGCGGTGTCCGACACGGCTTCCCGGGGCGGTGCTTGAGGCGCAGTACTGGCCGGCACGGTCAACTCCGCCTCACAATCGATCAACTCATCCGTCAAAAGTGGTCATAGCATCACAAGAGATGTGGACTGTGTGCAAGCACCGCATTACGCCGTGTTGAGGGCAAGTTGGGGCAGGCCATGCAAAAGGGCCCCGCGCCGCTTCCGGTGCGGGGCCCTTCCGGGCCGGCTCAGTACTCGTAGTCGGCGATCACCCAGGTGGCGAACTCCTTCCACAGCGCCACTCCCGCGCGGTGCTCGGGGTGCTCGACGTAGCGCCGCAGCGAGGCCGCGTCCTCGAAGCCGGAGTTGATGGCGAAGTCGTAGGCGATGGGGCGGTCGCTGAGGTTCCAGCCCAGTTCCCAGAAGCGGATCTCGGGAATCGTCCCGTCCAGCGTCCGGAAGGCCTCCTCGCCCGCCGCGACGCGCGGATCGTCGCGGGAGACGCCCTCGTTGAGCTTGAACAGGACGAGATGCCGGATCATGCGCGCTCCTAGTGCTGTGGCCCGGAAGGTTCACCGGCTCGCGACGCCCGGCACGGCACCGGCTACTGGGCCCCGTTGGCCAGCCAGGTGAAGAAGTCGCCGATGGCCTTCGCGGCGTCCGAGATGCCCTCGAACCCTATCTGGACGTAGTCCGCCGCCTTGGCGGGGTCCGTGATGATCACGTACAGGGCGAAGACCACGAGCACATAGACGGCGATCTTCTTCGCATTCACCGCCATCGCGGCCTCCCGAGTCACAAGTTGCCCAACGACCGCACATGATCGCACGAAGGGCCCCGTCTCTCGACGGGGCCCTTCTTCAGAGCGGTAGCGGAGGGATTTGAACCCTCGGTGACTTGCGCCACACTCGCTTTCGAGGCGAGCTCCTTCGGCCGCTCGGACACGCTACCGAGGGAGACCTTACAGCACGCCGGGCAGTGCTCCGAAATCGGTATTCGGCGGGGCAGGGGACAGGGGTCAGCGGGACCGGAAGAAGTCGGTGAGGAGGCGGGCGCACTCCTCGGCCAGTACGCCCTCGATCACCTCGGGGCGGTGGTTGAGCCGCCGGTCGCGGACGACGTCCCAGAGCGAGCCGGCCGCGCCGGCCTTCTCGTCGCGGGCGCCGTAGACGACGCGGTCCACCCGGGACTGCACGAGCGCGCCCGCGCACATCGTGCAGGGCTCCAGGGTGACGACGAGCGTGCAGCCGGACAGCCGCCACTCGCCGAGCTCGGCCGCCGCCCGGCGGATCGCGAGGATCTCGGCGTGCGCCGTCGGATCGCCGGTGGCCTCACGCTCGTTGTGACCGGCCGCGAGCACGGTCGTGCCGTCCGGGGCCAGCACGACGGCGCCGACGGGGACGTCCCCGCCGGCCCGTCCGGCCTCGTCCAGCGCGCGCCGCATCGCGGCCCGCCACGGGTCGCGCACCGGGTCCGGGGTGCCGCCCGCGGTCGACGGTGCGGTCAGCGGACGGTCTCCAGGACCTCGGAGGCGCCCAGGGCCTCGGCGATCGCGCTCAGCGCGTCCTCGTCCAGGATGCGCAGCTCCTTCGCGCTGACGCCCAGGTCGTCGAGGATCTCGACGTCGCCGACGGGGCTGTGCGGCACGGCCTCGGCGGACGGCCCGTCGTCGTCGCCGTCGTCCTCGTCCTCACCGTCCTCGGTGCCGTCGAGGTCGAGGGAGTCCAGGTCGGCGCCGTCGTCGCCGGGCTCCCTTCCGAGCAGTTCGTCGGTGAGCAGGATCTCTCCGTAGCTGCTGCGGGCGGCGGCGGCGGCGTCCGAGACGTAGATACGAGGGTCGTCCTCGCCGTCGACGCGGACGACGCCGAACCACCCGTCTTCCTGCTCGATCAGTACGAGCACCGTGTCGTCCTCGGTCGAGGCTTCCCGGGCGAGGTCGGCCAGGTCCGACAGGGTTTCCACATCGTCGAGCTCTGTGTCGCTCGCTTCCCACCCGTCTTCGGTGCGCGCGAGCAGTGCGGCGAAGTACACCGTGACTCTCCCACTGGTCATAGGCGTGCCGGTTGGGGGTCCCCCCGGCGGAGGTTCTGGGCGGGGAGAGCTGGGCTCCGAGCCCACCCACTCGGAATCGTGGCAGAAACAAGGCCTTCAGGGGACGTCTTCGGCTCCCTGTGTCCGCCCGTTTTGATCGACCACGAGCGGGATCGTACGCGGCGATCCTCGTCGGCGCGCAGAGGGCCGCCCTTCCACGTGCCGTGAGCCCGGCCGGAGTTACCAGCGGAAAGTGCGCATGCGCATGGCGTGGCGCAGGCGGGCGGTCTTGGCGCGGCGGGGCTGGACGCGGTCGCGCAGTTCGCGTGCCTCGGCGAGATCACGCAGGAACTGGGCCCTGCGGCGACGGCGCTCCGCGTCGTTCTCGTCCGGCGAGGCGTCCTTGTCGGCTTCGCTCTCAGGCAGGTCAGGCATCGGCTCACCATCCCCCGGTCCGTCCCTCCCACTTTCCCTCTGATGGGTGGTTTGATGCCAGCGCAAGGGTTACGGGGGCGCGGTTACTGTTAGGGCATGCGTCTCCACGTCGTCGACCACCCCTTGGTCGCCCACAAGCTCACCACCCTGCGCGACCGGCGCACCGACTCCGCGACCTTCCGCCGGCTCGCCGACGAGCTGGTCACCCTGCTCGCGTACGAGGCCACGCGTGACGTGCGCACCGAGCAGGTCGACATCGTCACGCCGGTCGCCGCGACCACCGGCGTGAAGCTCTCCCATCCGCGCCCGCTGGTGGTGCCGATCCTGCGGGCCGGCCTCGGCATGCTGGACGGCATGGTCCGGCTGCTGCCGACCGCCGAGGTGGGCTTCCTGGGCATGATCCGCAACGAGGAGACGCTCCAGGCGTCCACGTACGCCTCCCGTATGCCCGAGGACCTCTCGGGGCGCCAGGTGTACGTCCTCGACCCGATGCTGGCGACGGGCGGCACGCTGGTCGCGGCGATCCAGGAGCTGATCAAGCGCGGCGCGGACGATGTGACGGCCGTGGTGCTCCTCGCCACGCCGGAGGGCGTCGAGCTGATGGAGCGGGAGCTGGCGGGCACGCCGGTGACCGTGGTGACGGCCGCGGTCGACGAGCGGCTCAACGAGCACGGGTACATCGTGCCGGGCCTGGGCGACGCGGGCGACCGCCTCTACGGCTCGGCCGAGTAGCGTTCGCCGGTTTCGCCGTCGGGGTGCGGGTGTGGGGGCGGCTGCCGGTCTGTCGTGGCCGGCCGCGCCGTTCCCCGAGCCCCCTGAGGGGCGTTGCTCAGCAGGCCTTCTTCGACGTCGGCGTCGGGTTCGGGTTCTGCAGGGCCGCCACGGCCTTGTCGGCGGCCGGCTCGGCCGTGAGGGTCTTGAAGCCGTCGCCGATGATCAGGTCGATGTCGGCGCCCTTGCGGGCCGCGTCCGTGCGGCGCTCGGCGGTGGAGAGCTGCGTGGCGAGCACGGGCAGCGAGCTGTTGAGGGAGGACGCGGGGCCCAGCAGCACCCCCGTGCCCTTGATCTTCTTGTCGTACTCCTTGGACGCGTTGCCCACGTCGCCGATCTTGAAGCCGCGCTTCTTGAGTTCGTCCGCCGTGGCCTTGGCCAGGCCGCTGCGCGTGGTGGCGTTGTAGACGTTCACCGTGATCTGGCCGGGCTTGGGGGCGGCGGCGGCCCTGGCGCCGGTGGCGGCGGCCGACGGGCTCACCCTGGAACCGCAGTCCGCCTTGGTGCCGGCCGCCGAGGCCTTGTTGCCGCCGCCGGTGAAGACGTCGATGAGCTGCAGGGTGCCCCAGGCGGCGACCGCGAGGGCGGCGACGGAGGCCACGACCGCGGCCACGAGCTTGCCGCGGCGACGGCGCTGGCGCATACGGGGGTATTTGTCCCCCGTGATCTTGTACTTGCCGCCCATGCCCGGGGGAGTCAGCATGCTCATGGGCGCAGCGTAGTGCGCCTGAGCGGCAATGCCTACTAGATGATCATTGCAGTCCGCGCAGGTGAACCCAAAAGGGGCAAGCCCTCACCGGCGGGACGCCCCCGGGCGGGGTCTCAGTCCAGTTCGAGCACGCGCGCGTGCAGCACCTGGCGCTGCTGCAGCGCCGCCCGCACCGCGCGGTGGAGACCGTCCTCGAGATACAGGTCGCCCTGCCACTTGACCACGTGTGCGAACAGGTCGCCGTAGAAGGTCGAGTCCTCGGCCAGGAGGGTCTCCAGGTCGAGCTGCCCCTTGGTGGTGACGAGCTGATCGAGGCGGACCGGGCGTGGCGCGACGTCCGCCCACTGCCGGGTGCTTTCCCGGCCGTGGTCGGGGTACGGCCGGCCGTTTCCGATGCGCTTGAAGATCACACGGAAAGCCTACCGGTCAAGACCTTCCGGGCGCAGCCATGGAGACGGAGTGCGACGCTGGAAAAGATGTTTCATAACGGGGCAAAAAGCGACAGCGGCCCGATATGAGTGACACCGAGACCATGCGCCCGGCCACCGCTTCCGAGTCACCCGGACGTGCTCCGGCCCGGCGCCGGCCGGTCCCGCCGCCCCGCGGAATCGGTCCCTTCGGCGCGGCTCCCGGCCGGCGGGCGCGATACACCCGTACGGCGTACGGCTACACGGTGCGCGGGACCCGCCGGGCGCGGCCCCGCATGCGGATCGCCGTGATGATCTCGACGGCACCGACCGCGACCAGCCAGATGCCGCCGACCAGGGTGAGGACGGCGACGGACCGGAAGGGCGAGTCGATCAGGACGATGCCGGCCACGAACGTGACGATCCCGAGGAAGATCTGCCAGCCGCGGGCCGGCATGGACGGGTCGTGGAGGGCGGCCAGGGTCTGGGTGATCCCGCGGATGAGCCAGCCGATGCCGATCCACAGCCCGAGCAGCAGGATCGACTGCATCGGTCCGCGGAAGCAGAACAGGCCCAGCAGGATCGACAGGGAGCCGCTGATGAAGGCCAGCACGCGCAGCGAGGTCGTTCTGTGCGTGCCGAAGGCGGCGATCAGCTGGAAGACACCGCTGCACAGCAGGTAGAGGCCGAACAGGACGCCGGCCGCGAACAGGGAGGCGCCCGGCCAGACGAGGACCAGCACACCGAGGACCAGCGAGGCCACGCCGGTGAGCAGGACGACCTGCCAGGCGGCCTGGGACAGGGCGTGCAGAGGACCCTCGACGGGCGGTTGCGGTGCATGGGTGCCTGGTGCGGTTCCGGCGTGGACCGTGCGGTCGTCGTGCTCCGGACCCCAGGTGTTCGGTGGGTCTGTCATGCTCCATGCTCGAACCGGCCGCGCGCGCCGCGCCACTTCGGGGAGCCGGTCGGCTGACGCCCTACGTCCCGGCGGCCTTCGCGGCCTTGGCGGCGGCCTTCGTCTCCTGCTTGAACGCCCGCACCTTGGTCAGCGACTCCGGTCCGGTGATGTCCGCGACGGAGCGGAAGGAGCCGGCGTCGCCGTACGAGCCGGCCGCCTCGCGCCAGCCCTCGGGGCGCACCCCCAGCTGCTTGCCGAGCAGCGCCAGGAAGATCTGCGCCTTCTGCTTGCCGAAGCCGGGCAGCTCCTGGAGCCGCTTCAGCAGCTCCCGGCCGTCGCTCACGCCCTTCCAGACGAGCTCGGCGTTGCCGTCGTAGTGCTCCACGAGGTACTGGCACAGCTGCTGGACGCGCTTGGCCATGGAGCCCGGGTAGCGGTGCACGGCCGGCTTCTCGGACAGCAGCGCGCCGAAGGCCTCGGGGTCCATGACGGCGATGTCGTGCGCGTCCAGGTCGTCGGCGCCGAGCCGGTCCGCGATCGTGCGCGGGCCCTTGAACGCCCACTCCATCGGGACCTGCTGGTCCAGCAGCATCCCGGTGAGCGCGGCGAGCGGGGAGCGCCCGAGGAGTGCGTCGGCCGCGGGGTCCTGGGCGAGGTGAAGGGTGACGTCCATGCCCCCGATCATCCCCCGGCGGGGGGCGGAGCTCCATGTGAGCGCGGCGGGCACCGCGCCGCGCCAGCCCTTGACGCCGTGCGCGCCCCGCGCTCACCGGCGACGGCGGGCGGGTCCGCGGGCCGCCCCCGGGACACCCGGGACACCCGGGACACCCGGGACACCCGGGACACGCGGCGCACGCGGCGCACGCGGCGCACGCGGAAGACCGTGTGGTCAGTCCGCCCGCCAGTACCCCAGCGCGTGCACCCGGTCCCGGGGGACGCCCAGTTCCCTGCGGACGTACGCGGACAGGGTCCGGGTCGTGCGGGTGTCGCTGGTGATCCACACGTAGGGGTGCGCGGTGCCCGACAGGATCCCGGGGAGTTCGGCGCGGACGCGGTCGGGGAGTTCCCCGCGCGAGACGTGCCGCAGGTCGTGTCGGGCGGCGTCGGTGCGGAAGGGCAGATCGGGCCGGCCGTCCGCGAACCAGATCGTCGCCGGGACCGGATCGAAGGCGTCCAGCACGGAGTTGATCGCGGGCAGCGCGGCCGGGTCGCCGACCGCGAGGACGTGCGTGGGCGCGGGCGCCGGCTCCTCGAAGCGGGTGCCCTGGACGGTCGCCTCGATGGTGTCGCCGGGCCGCGCGGCCCGTGCCCAGTCGCCGGCGGCGCCCTCGTGCAGGGCGAACTCCAGCGAGAAGGCGCCGGCCGCCGGGTCCGGGTCGACCAGCGTGTACGCCCGCTGGTGCGGTCGGCCCGTGTGGGTGAACCACAGCCGGACCCACATGGCGGGATGGATGCCGGTCGCGGCGAGCAGTCCGCCGTCGGCCAGGCGCAGCCGCCGGTAGCGCGGCGTGACGTCCTCGGCCCGGGTGACGGTCAGGGTGAAGTCCTTCGCCCGCATCAGCCGGAGGACCGTGCCCTCCCAGCCCCGACCCTGCGCCATGCCCTCTCCACCCTTCACGTACGCTTCCGGCATCGATTTACTTAGGTGAGGCTAACCTAAAATGCAGAGGGGTCACAGGGTGCCGACCGAGATCTACCGAGACGCGTGGGGCATCCCCCACCTGCGGGCCGACAGCGCCCGCGAACTCGCCCGCGCCCAGGGCCGTGTCACCGCCCGCGACCGTGCCTGGCAGATGGAGGTCGAACGGCACCGCGCGCGGGGCACCTCGGCCTCCTTCCTCGGCACCGGGGCGCTGCCCTGGGACGTGCTCGTGCGGCGGGCCCGCCTCGACGACACCGCCCGCCGCTGCTTCGCCGCCCTGCGGCGGCGGGACCCCGAGACCGCCGACTGGGTGCGGGCGTACGCCGAGGGGGTCAACGAGGAGCTGACGGCCGCCGTGGCGCCCGAGTTCGCGGCCGCCGGCCTGACCCCCGGCCGCTGGGAGCCCTGGACCCCGCTCGGCGTCTGGCTCGCCGCGCACCTCCTGTTCGCGGGCCTGCCCGCCAAGCTCTGGCGCGATTCCGCGGCGCGCCATCTGGGGGAGGAGGCCGTCGGCCTGTTCGCCACCGACGGACCCGGCACCTCCGGCTCCAACGGCTGGCTGGTGGGCGGCGAACGGACCGTGACCGGGCACGCCGTCATCGCGGGCGACCCGCACCGCTTCATCGAGGACCCCGGCGTCTACCAGCAGATCCACCTCTCCTGCCCGGAGTTCGACGTCGTCGGCCTCGCCGTGCCCGGCGTCCCGGGCATCGCCCACTTCGGCCACACCGGCACGGTCGCCTGGGCCGTCACCCACGCCATGGCCGACTACCAGGACCTGTACCGGGAGCGGCTGCGGCGCACCGGGGCGGGTGTCGAGGCCCTCGGCCCGGACGGCGGCTGGCGCCGCGCCGCCCGGCACACGGAGACCGTCGAGGTGGCGGGCGAGGACCCGGTCGAGGTCGAGGTGATCGAGACGGACCGGGGGCCGGTGGTGATCGGGGGCCCCGAGGGCCTCGACGCGGGCGTCCCCGGCACGCCTCCGGTCGCGGTCAGCCTGCGCCACCCGCCCCGTGTCACCGCCGACCTCGGCTTCGGCGCGCTCCTGCCCCTGCTGCGCGCCCGGGGTGTCGCCGATGTCGACCGGGCCCTCGAGCGGTGGGTCGAGCCGGTCAACGTCGTGCAGGCCGCCGACACCGAGGGCGGGCTGCTGCACCGGGTCGCCGGGCGGGTGCCCGCGCGCTCGGAGGCCAACCGGACCCGGCTCGTGCCCGCCTGGGAGCCCGGGCACGCGTGGGAGGGCTGGGAGCCGGCGCCGCGGGCCGAGGTCGTCGGCGGTGTCGCCGTGATGGCCAACCAGCGCGGCCTCGCCGCCGCGCTCGGCGTCGAGTTCGCCCCGCCGCACCGGGCGGACCGCATCGCCGCCCTGCTGGCGCACCAGGACCACTGGGCCTCCGGCGACATGCCCGCCCTCCACATGGACACCCACCTCGCCTCCGCCGGCCCGCTGCTGGACCGCCTGGCGGCCCTGAAGGACCTGTCCCCGGGCGCCGCCGCCCTGCGCGACCGGCTGCTGGGCTGGGACCGCCGCATGGACGCGGGCAGCGCCGACGCGGCCCGCTACGCGGCGGTGCGCGACGCGGTCGTACGGCATCTCGCCGCTCACCCGGCGTTCGCCGCCCTGGCCGTCCCGCCCGCCTACCCGGAGGTCTTCCTGCCCTGGCTCGCCCTGCTCCCCCGGGTGGCCTTCGCGCTCGAACACCTGCTGCGGGCCGAGGAGCTGTACGGCGTCGACCGGCCGGCCGTGGTGCGGGGCGCCCTGGAGGAGGTGGCCGCCGGGCCGCCCGCCGGGACCTGGGGCGACGTCCACCGCCTCGCCCCCTGGCGGGCGCTCCCCGCCACCTCCTACGAGGAACCGGGTCTGTCCGGCGACCACGACTGTGTGCTGTGCACCTCCGCCGTGCCCGGCCTGAGCGCACGGAGCGCGCGCGGGCCCGCCGCCCGTTACGTGTGGGACCTGGCGCGGCGCGAGGACAGCCGCTGGGTGGTGCCCTTCGGGGCGTCCGGGGTGCCCGGCTCGCCCCACCACCGTGATCAGCTCCCCTTGTGGCTCAAGGGGGATCTCGTCCCGGTCGTCACCGACTTCGGCCGGCTCACCAAGGAGAGCGATGTCTGACCCGTACGCCGACCGGACCGCCGTCCACGAGCAGCACGTCGACGGCTTCGGCACCGTCCGCGTCCTGCCCCTCGACGCCGGGGCCGACGCCCCCGTGCTGCACACCTGGGTGAGCGCGGAGCGGGCCGTGTTCTGGGGCATGAACGGCCTCGGCCGCGACCAGGTCGAGGAGATCTACCGGCACATGGACACCCTCGACACCCATCACGCCTTCCTGGTCGTCAAGGACGGGGTGCCGGCGGCGCTGCTGCAGACCTACGAACCGGCGGCCGACCGCGTCGGCGGATGCTACGCGGTGCGCGAGGGCGACATCGGCGTCCATCTGCTGATCGCGCCCGCGGGGGCGGACGGCGCGCGCCCCGGCTGGTCGGCGGCGCTGCTGGCCGCCGTCGCCTCGTACGTGCTGCGGGTGCTGGACCGGCGCCGGGTGGTGGTCGACCCCGACGTGCGCAACGAGAAGGCGGTCGCCCGCTTCCTGCGCCAGGGCTTCGAGGCCGGCCCGGTGGTCGTACTGCCCGAGATCGACGTCCCCGACGTGCACCTGCCCGAGAAGCACGCTCAACTGGCGTTCCTGCGGCGGGAGGTAGCCTTCCCCGGGTGACGCCCGAAGACCTCGTCGCCCACTACGGACTGGAGCCCCTGCCCCGCGAGGGCGGCCTGTACCGCCGCACGTGGGCGGGCCCCGAGCGGCCCGACGGACGGCCGGAGGGCTCGGCGATCATCGCCCTGCTGACCGCCGGCGACTTCTCGGCCCTGCACCGCCTGCCCGCCGACGAGATCTGGCACCACTACCTCGGCGACCCGCTGGACCTGCTGCTCCTCGCCCCCGACGGCTCGTCCGCCGCGGCCGTGCTCGGCCCGGACGTCCTCGGCGGCCAGCACCCGCAGCTCACCGTGCCCGCCGGGACCTGGATGGGCGGGCGGGTCGCCGCGGGCGGGGCGTGGACGTTCTTCGGCTGCACCATGGCGCCCGGATTCACCTTCGAGGGGTACGAGCACGGGGACGCGGCCGAGCTCACGGCGCGGTATCCGGACCGGGCCGCCCTGATTCTGCAACTGTCCCGGCCATGAGTCTTCTCGACGGACAGACCGCCCTGGTCACGGGCGCGGGCGGCGGCATCGGACGGAGCATCGCCCTCAGATTCGCGCAGGAGGGTGCCGCGGTCGCGCTGCACTGCCGCACCGCGCTGGCGCGGACCCGCGAACTGGCCGCGCGGATCGAGGAGTCGGGCGGCCGGGCCGTCGTCCTGCGGGCCGACCTCACCGACGAGGACGCCTGCCGCCGGGTGGTGGGGGAGGCCGCCGAATGGGGCGGCGGACTGCACGCGCTGGTCAACAACGCCGGGGTGCAGCCCACCCGGGAACTGCCCGGGATGACGGCGGTCGAGTGGCGGGCGGTCGTCGACACCAACCTGTCGAGCGTCTTCGCCTGCACGCAGGCCGCCGCCGAGGTCATGCGGGAGCGCGGCGGCGGCAGTGTGACGCACATCGCCTCCATCGAGGGACGGCAGCCGGCGGCCCTGCACGCGCACTACAGCGCGTCCAAGGCGGCGGTCGTGATGCACGCCCGGGCGGCGGCCCTGGAGTACGGCGCGTGCGGCATCCGCGTCAACACCGTCTCGCCCGGCCTGATCCGGCGCGACGGACTGGAGCGGGCCTGGCCGGAGGGGGTGCGGCGCTGGCAGGAGGCGGTTCCGCTCGGGCGGCTCGGGCGGGCGGAGGACGTCGGGGACGCCTGCGTGTTCCTGGCCTCGCGGCTCGCGTCCTGGGTGACCGGCCACGACCTGGTGGTGGACGGCGGCGTGACCGCGCGGCCGACGTGGTGAGCACACCGCGGCCGGCCTCGGCCGGTGACGGCGGCCGAGGCCGTGCGTATCCAGTTAGGCACCTTACGTAGCCGTATGTTCGGGTCCTCGAACGCAACGATCGCAAGTGTGTCGGTTACGTTTCCACAAAGCTCATGGGCAGCTCTTGACCGATGACCGGATATGGGGCTGTTATTACCGCCACGATGTTCGGTCGAGTTGATTTCTGGTCGGTTTCGAATGCTTTCGATGTGGCGCAGCCGTGACCGAAACCCTGTCCTCAGGAGCCGTTATGTCAGACCTCTCCCCCTCGGGTCACTCTCGTTCCAGCCGTGAGCTCCCTTCGCCCAGCCGCCGCAGCCTGCTGCGCGGCGCGGGTGGCGCCGCCCTCCTCGCGGGTGCCGGCATACCCCTGTTGAGCGCCTGCGGCGGCAGCGGCAGCTCATCCGACCCCAAGACCGTCAGTCTCGGCTCCAACGCCTCGGACGCGGTGCCGAAGAAGGCCTTCGCCGAGATCTACGCGGCCTTCAAGAAGCAGTCCGGCATCACGGTCGACGTGAACACCAAGGACCACAACACCTTCCAGGAGCAGATCAACTCGTATCTGCAGGGCACGCCGGACGACGTGTTCACCTGGTTCGCCGGGTACCGCATGCAGTTCTTCGCGGCCAAGAAGCTCGCCTCGCCGATCGACGACGTGTGGCAGAAGATCGGCGGCAACTTCCCCGACGCCATGAAGCAGCTCAGCAAGGGCGAGGACGGCAAGTACTACTTCGTCCCGCTGTACACGTACCCGTGGGCGATCTTCTACCGCAAGAGCGTGTTCCAGCAGCACGGCTACGAGGTGCCCACCACCTGGGACAAGTTCGTCGCCCTGTGCAAGCAGATGAAGAAGGACGGCCTGGTCCCGATCGCCTTCGGCGACAAGGACGCCTGGCCGGCCATGGGCACCTTCGACCAGATCAACTTCCGCCTCAACGGCTACGACTTCCACAAGTCCCTGATGGCGGGCAAGGCCTCCTGGACCGACGCCAAGGTCAAGGCGGTCTTCGACCACTGGAGCGAGATCCTCCCCTACCACCAGGACGGCTTCATGGGCCGCACCTGGCAGGACGCCGCGCAGGGCCTGGTGGCGAAGAAGGCGGGCATGTACGTCCTCGGCTCGTTCGTGGCCCAGCAGTTCACCAACAAGGCCGACCTCGACGACCTCGACTTCTTCGCCTTCCCGGAGATCAACTCCGCCTACGGCCAGGAGACCGTGGAGGCGCCCACCGACGGCTTCATGGTCAGCAAGTCCCCGAAGAACCACGCGGGCGTCGTCAAGCTCATGGAGTACCTGGGCACGCCGGAGGCCGAGCAGATCTACCTCAAGGCCGACTCCAGTGTGGTGGCCGCGTCCAGCAAGGCCGACACCTCCTCGTACACGCCGTTGCAGAAGAAGGCGTACACCATGATCAGCGGCGCCAAGAACCTCACCCAGTTCATGGACCGCGACTCCCGGCCGGACTTCACCTCCACGGTGATGCAGCCCGGCCTGCAGAAGTTCCTGCAGAACCCGAAGGGCATCGACAGCCTGCTGTCCTCGATCGAGCGCCAGAAGAAGACGATCTTCGCGTCGTCGTGAGCGCCCGGATGAGCACCGACACCAACACGAAGAGCCCGGAGGCGGCAGCCGTGCCGCCTCCGGGCCGTGCGCCTGAGAAGCGGGCCGCGCAGGGGCACAAGCGCCTGCTGACCCGCCGCGACCGCATCACGCTCGCCGTCATGGCGGGCGTGCCCACGGTCCTGCACGTGACCCTGGTCTGGGTCACCGCCTTCGCCTCGATCGCCCTGGCCTTCACCACCTGGGACGGCATCGGCTTCGATGCCATCAAGTGGGTGGGGCTGGACAACTTCAAGCAGCTGTTCTCCGACAACCCGCAGTTCTGGCCCGCGGTCGAGCACAACATCATCTGGTTCGTCGTGCTCATCCTGATCCCGACACCGATGGGGCTGTTCCTCGCCGTCCAGCTGGACAAGAGGATCCGCTTCAGCCGCGTCTACCAGACCGCGTTCTTCCTGCCGGTCGTGGTCTCGCTGGCGGTCACCGGCTTCGTCTGGCAGCTCGTCTACAACCCCGACACCGGCCTGATCAACAGCATCATCGGGGCCAACAAGCCCGGCCACTACATCGACTGGATCGGTGACCCGCACCTGAACCTGTGGGCCGTTCTGGTCGCCGCCTCCTGGCGGCACACCGGCTACATGATGATCCTCTACCTGGCCGGCCTGAAGGGCGTCGACCCCTCCCTGCGCGAGGCCTCGTCGCTGGACGGCGCCAACGAGTGGCAGACGTTCAGGAACGTCATCTTCCCGACGCTGCGGCCCACCAACACCGTGGTCCTGGTGGTCACCATCATCGAGGCGCTGCGCGCCTTCGACCTGGTCTTCGTCTTCAACAAGGGCGCCCAGGGCACCGAGTTGCTGTCGATCCTGATCACCAACAACATCATCGGCGAGTCCAGCCGGATCGGTTACGGATCCGCGATCGCCGTCGTCCTGCTGGTCATCTCCCTCGCGGTCATCATCCCGTACCTGATCGCGACCTTCCGGAAGGAGCGGCGCGCATGACCACACCCGCCGCCGCGCTCGGCCGACAGCGCACCCCGGTCCGCCCGGCCCGCGTGCTGCTGCACGTGTTCCTCGTCGTCACCTCGCTGGCCTGGCTCGCCCCGCTGCTGTGGGCGGTCTTCGCGGCACTGCGCCCCTACTCGGAGACCAGCAGCAAGGGCTACGTCTCCTGGCCGGACAAGCTGAGCTTCGACAACTTCAAGAACGCGTTCGAGCAGTCGGACATGATGCACTACTTCGCCAACACGCTGATCATCGCGGTTCCGGCCGTGCTGCTCACGCTGCTGTTGTCGTCGATGGTCGCGTTCTACGTCAGCCGCTTCGACTTCCGGCTCAACCTCTTCCTGCTGCTGGTGTTCACGGCCGGCAACCTGCTGCCGCAGCAGGTCATCATCACCCCGCTGTACCGGATGTACCTGCTGATCGACCTGCCGGGCGTCACGGCCAGCGGCAAGCTCTACGACTCCGCGCTCGGCCTGGTGCTCATCCACGTGGCGTTCCAGTCCGGCTTCTGCGCCTTCGTGCTGAGCAACTACATGCGCATGCTGCCGCACGAGCTGACGGAGGCGGCCCTGGTCGACGGCGCCTCGGTGTGGCGCATGTACTGGCAGATCGTGCTGCCGCTGTGCAAGCCGGCGATGGCGGCCCTGGCCACCCTGCTGTCCATCTGGATCTACAACGACTTCTTCTGGGCCATCGTCCTGATCTCCACCGGCGAGAACATGCCGATCACCTCGGCCCTGAACAACCTCTCCGGCCAGTACTTCACCGACCCCAACCTGGTCGCCGCCGGCGCCCTGCTCACCGCGATCCCGACCCTGATCGTGTACTTCGTCCTGCAGCGGCAGTTCGTCAGCGGCCTGACCCTGGGGGCCAACAAGGGCTGAGCCCGCCGGCGGCCGGACCGACGGCCGCACACCGCCCTCACCGCCGGGCACGTCCGGGACACGGCCGGGACGCGGTCGCGGCCGTACGCCACGACCGCGTCCCGCCCCGTTCCCGCCCGGCCGCCCGTCAGTCCGCCTCGCGCAGGGCCCTGTCGATCCGGCCCAGCGCGCCGGTGAGGCGGGCGTAGTCGTCGGCCGTCAGCGGTTGGACGAAGTACTCCTCCACCACGCGGGCGTGGACGGCGGCGGCGCCGAGGAACGCCGTGCGTCCCTCGGCGGTCGGTTCCACCAGGGCCACCCGCCGGTCTCCGGGGGACGGGACGCGCCGGACGAGTCCGGCCTCCTCCATGCGGTCGATCAGCCGCGTGGTCCCGCTGCTGGTCAGGGTGAGGTCGTCGGCCAGCTGCCGTTGCGAGACCTCCTCACCGGGCCGGCGGCAGAGCCGTATCAGCACCTCCAGCATGGTGTGGCTCATCCCGCACTCCCGCCGCAGCGCACTGTCGATGCGCCGTTCCAGACGGGTCGCGGACCTGATCAGCAGGCCGAAGTCCCGCACGAGCGGGCTGCCGGCCGCCCGGGCGGCGGCATCGTCATGGTGCCGGGAAGTGTCGTTCATCGCGGTGACCCTACTGCACCCACTGCCGTCTCAATTGCTGACCAATCAATTGCTGACTAGTCAATTAAATCCTACGGTGGACGCCACAGCCGCGAGCGCGAGGGAGACGCCATGGATCTGCAGCACTGGCTCGGCCGGGCCACCGAGGCCGTCGAGGACTGGGCCGACACCTTCGGCCCCTACCGGACCCACCCGTCCCTGGCGGTGGACGACGCCCGCTTCGCGTCGGCCTACGCGGAGTTCACGGAGCGGCTCGTGGACAACTACCCCTTCTTCCACCCGCGCTACGCGGGCCAGATGCTGAAGCCCCCGCACCCCGCCGCGGTGGTCGGCCACCTCACGGCGATGCTGATCAACCCCAACAACCACGCCCTGGACGGCGGTCCGGCCACCGCCGCGATGGAACGCGAGGCGGTCGCCCGGCTCGCCGCGATGTTCGGCTACGACACGCACCTCGGCCACCTCACCACCAGCGGCACGATCGCCAACCTCGAAGCGCTCTTCGTCGCCCG
The DNA here is from genome assembly GCF_044767585.1 of Streptomyces sp. NPDC101225. NCBI lineage: Bacteria > Bacillati > Actinomycetota > Actinomycetes > Kitasatosporales > Streptomycetaceae > Streptomyces > Streptomyces sp. NPDC101225. The sequence continues at coordinate 1,044 of NZ_JBIWOE010000045.1, read as the reverse complement.
CGAACTGCACCCCGGCCGCGGCGTCGCGCACAGCGCCGACGCCCACTACACGCACGGCCGCATGTGTCACGTCCTCGGCATGCGCAGCCATTCCGTGCGCACCGACGCCCGGGGCCGCATGGACCTCGACGCGCTGGAGGAGGTCCTGCGCACCGGCGAGGTCGGCACGGTCGTCCTCACCACCGGCACCACCGGGCTCGGCGCCGTCGACCCCGTCCACGAGGCGCTGCCCCTCGCCGAGCGCCACGGCGTCCGCGTCCACGTGGACGCCGCCTACGGGGGCTTCTTCACGCTGCTCGCCGGCGCCGACGGCCCCGAGGGCCTGCCGCCCGAGCCCTGGCGGGCGATCGCGCGGGCCGACTCGGTCGTCGTCGACCCGCACAAGCACGGCCTGCAGCCCTACGGCTGCGGCGCCGTCCTCTTCCGCGACCCGGAGGTGGGCCGCTTCTACCTGCACGACTCGCCGTACACCTACTTCACCTCGTCCGAGCTGCACCTCGGCGAGATCAGCCTGGAGTGCTCGCGCGCCGGTGCCGCGGCGGCCGGCCTCTGGCTGACCCTCCGGCTCCTGCCGCCCACCCCCGAAGGGCTCGGCCGCGTCCTCGCCGCGGGCCGCCGGGCCGCCCTCGGCTGGGCGGAACTGATCGAGGCGTCCGACGCCCTGGAGCTCTACCAGCCGCCCGAGCTGGACATCGTCACCTACTTCCCGGCCGTCGAGCCCGCGTCCCTCACCGGCGTCGACGCGGCCTCCGCCCGCGTCCTGGCGGACGGCATGACCGGCCCCGACCCCGTCTTCCTCAGCACCTTCACGGCGGGCCGCGAGGCGTTCACGGCCCGCCATCCGAAGGTCACCGCGGACGCCGACGCGGCCCGCATCCTGCGCAGCGTCCTGATGAAGCCGGAGTCCGAGGACTACGTGCCGCACCTGCACGACCGCGTCGAACGGCTGGCCCGCACCTCCTAATGACGTTGTCAAGCCGCCTATGTGACTGGGAGTCCGTCTTGGTAGCGCCGTCCGTCACGGATCAGGGCCCACAGTACGTT
>NZ_JBIWOE010000044.1:0-65890 GCF_044767585.1 Streptomyces sp. NPDC101225 | reverse complement strand
ACGCCCGGTTACATTTCGAACCCGGAAGCTAAGCCTTACAGCGCCGATGGTACTGCAGGGGGGACCCTGTGGGAGAGTAGGACGCCGCCGAACAAAACTTCAGAAAACCCCCGTACCGATAATCGGTACGGGGGTTTTCTGCGTTCCGCTACCGTTGCGGGCATGAACTACAAGGTCCGTTCCATACACGCCGACGAGTGGCCCGAGGCGAAGGCTCTGCGGCTTGCCGCGCTGCAGGATCCCGTAGCGCATCTGGCCTTTCTGGAGACGTACGACCAGGCTCTGGCGCGGCCGGACTCCTTCTGGCAGGAGCGGGCCGTCGGCGGTGCCGAGGATGCCTCCGGGGCGCAGCAGATCATCGCCGAGGGACCCGACGGAGAGTGGGTCGGGACCTTGACCGTGCTCATCGAGGACGCGGGGACGACCGACTGGGCCGGGTTCCCGGTGGAGCGCAGGCAAGGGCATGTCGTGGCCGTCTTCGTCAGGCCCGAGTGCCGTGGCATCGGGCTGACCGAGGTGCTCTTCGACGCCGGGCTGGAGTGGGCGTGGTCGCGCGGTGCCGAGCGGGTGCGGCTCATCGTGCACGAGGACAACGGACGGGCCCAGCGGCTGTATCGGAAGGTCGGGTTCGAGCCGACCGGTGTGACCGTGCCGCTGGCGGCGGCTTCCGGTGGGTCCGAGCTGGAGTTCGCCGTCGAGCGGGATGCCGGCTGACGGGCCGAAGCCGGTGAACCTGGTCCGGTCCGCAGCGGCTAGACCGGGAGTTCGTCGTGCGGCCAGCGGGAGCGGCCCTGTTCCCGGGAGCGGAGCAGGGCCAGGGTCGGCAGGCCTCGCTCCGCCCCCGTGGCCAGCAGCTCCGGGAGCTGGGGAAGCGGAGCCACGGCGGCCACATCGTCGAGCACCAGCGTGAGTGGTGGGTCGAGGCGACCGGAAGATGACCGTTCGGCCATGTGCCGGCCGCGCTCGACCACGTTTGAGACGAGGGCCGTCAGGAGGGGCATCGCGCCCGGGTTGGTCCTGGGGTCCTCGATGGATTCCCCCACCACATAAAGCGTGCCCCCTTCGTGGACGAAGGAATCCAAGGCGAGGGCATCCGCCCGGTTTGGAGTGCAGGCCTCGCGGATGTTGACCGTGAAGAGGGAGGACAGTGCCCTGCTGGTCAACTCCTGTGCCATGTCGCGACGTTCGGGGTGCGCGGTGAGCGCGGCCTCGAGTTCGCCGGCGCAGCCGGGAGCCGCCTTGGGGTTCGTACGGAGGATGCGCACCGCGTCCTGGACCTGGGAGCCCTGGGCCCAGCGGTGGACATGGCGGGTGGTGCGGCCGTCGACGGCCGCGGCGTGCAGATAGCAACGCAGGAGCGTTTCGGCGGTCGCCGCCAGGGCCTGGTCGAGCTTGGCCGTGGGGCGGATCGCCGCGAGCAGCGCGGCGGACCTGGCCGTCGCCGTCTGCCGGTCCTCGCAGCCGGCCGTGGGGGACCAGTGCAGGCGCGCCGGAGTGTCACAGAGGTGGGCGGGGTCGTAGAGGAGGATGGGGCCCAGTTTCTGCCGGGCGTCCTTGGTGTCCGACCAGACCGCGGGGTTCGAGGTGATGACGACGGCCGCGCCCTCCGCGTCGCGCACGGCCTGGGTCGCGGTCACCTGGCGGCTTTCCCTCGGGGCCACGACGAGGCGTTCCTGGCCGGCCGTCACCGGTTCCCCGCCGAGGAGGGGGGTGGCGGGCGCGGCTTCCTCGTGCAGGGCGGTGGTCTCCGGCTGGGGTGGTGCGGTCCTGGGGGTCGGTACCTCGTGGTGCGTGGGCACGGGCGCTGGGGCGGGGGCGGGGGTCGGGGCGGGCTGCTCGACCGCCGTGTGATCCGCCGCCGGGCGGTGCCCGGCCGCCCGTTCCATGCGCCGCTTCAGGCGGACGGCACGCCAGCGTGCGACGGTCCCCATCACGAACACCGTCAGGACGACCAGCACCATCAGTTGCCCGATGAACAGGCCCCAGAAGAGGCCGTAACCGGAGAGCTGGTCCTGCGGGGTGTCGGGCCAGGCGCCGGTCATGTCGTGCGGCCGGCCGATGAGGTGGCGCATGGCGAGGGGGGTGCGGAGGAAGGTGACGCCGTGCGGCCAGCCGCCTCTGGCGAACCAGCCGGCGAGGCCCGTGGCCGACCACACCAGCAGCGTCATGCCGAGCAGGAAGGCGAGTATGCCGATCAGGAGGCCGTCCGGGATGCCGCCCTGGCTCTCCCGGCCTTCCCGTCTGCGGTCGTCCGGTCTCACCACGTCCCGCCCTCCCCTACGCCACCGTCGACTCGGACGGGCCCTCGTAGTCGCTCAGATGCTGTTCCACGAAGGCGGCCGCGCGCTCCTCCGCCTCCAGTTCGGCGGCGTGCAGGGCGTCGTCCGTGAGGTCGGTGGACGACTCGGTCATCGCGCGGTCGGTGAAGACCAGCGGGCGTTCCGTCTCGGTGATCAGGTGTTTGACGACCTGGACATTGCCGTTGACGTCCCAGACCGCGATGCCCGGGGTGAGCGTGGGGATGATCTCCACGGCCCATCGGGGCAGGCCCAGCACCCGTCCGGTCGCCCGTGCCTCGTCGGCCTTCTGGGCGTAGATCGTCCGGGTCGACGCCATCTTCAGGATCGCGGCCGCCTCCTTGGCCGCGGCCCCGTCCACCACGTCGGACAGATGGTGGACGACCGCGACGAAGGACAGGCCCAGCCGCCGGCCGAACTTGAGCAGCCGCTGGAACAGCTGGGCCACGAAGGGGCTGTTGATGATGTGCCAGGCCTCCTCGACCAGGAAGATGCGCTTCTTCCGGTCGGGGCGGATCCAGGTGTGCTCCAGCCACACACCGACGATCGCCATCAGGATCGGCATGGCGATGGAGTTGCGGTCGATGTGCGACAGGTCGAAGACGATGAGGGGTGCGTCGAGGTCGATGCCGACCGTCGTCGGGCCGTCGAACATGCCCCTGAGGTCACCGTCGACCAGACGGTCCAGCACCAGCGCGACGTCCAGGCCCCAGGCCCGTACGTCGTCCGTGGCGACGTTCATCGCCTCGGCGGACTCCGGTTCGGGGTGGCGCAGCTGCTCGACGATGTCGGTGAGGACCGGCTGGCGCTCGACGATCGTCTCGTTGACGTAGGCGTGCGCGACCTTGAGGGCGAACCCGGAGCGCTCGTCGAGGCCGTGGCCCATCGCCACCTCGATGATGGTCCGCAGCAGGGCGAGCTGACCGGTGGTGGTGATCGCCGGGTCGAGGGGGTTGAGGCGGATGCCGTGGTCCAGGGCGGCCGTCGGGTCCAGGCGGATGGGAGTTATCCCCAGCTCCTGCGCGATCAGGTTCCACTCGCCGACGCCGTCCTCGCCCTGGGCGTCGAGGACGACGACCTGGCGGTCGCGGAAGCGCAGCTGCCGTAGGACGTAGGTCTTCTCCAGGGCCGACTTGCCGTTGCCGGACTCCCCGAGGACCAGCCAGTGGGGGGCCGGGAGCTGCTGGCCGTAGAGCTGGAAGGGGTCGTAGATGTACCCCTTGCCGGAGTACACCTCGCGGCCGATGATGACGCCGGAGTCGCCGAGGCCGGGTGCGGCCGTGGGCAGGTAGACCGCCTGGGCCTGGCCCGTGGAGGTGCGCACCGGCAGGCGGGTCGTCTCGACCTTCCCGAACAGGAAGGCCGTGAAGGCGTCGGTGAGGACGGACAGCGGATCCCGCATGCGTGTGGTCCCTACCTTCGGATGCCGGTGGCGAACGGAAGTGTGTTCACGAACGCGCGATGGTGTTCGCGGTCGCACCACTCCAGCTTCAGGTACGACTTTCCGGCCGACGCCCGGATGGTCCGCTTGTCGCGGGCCAGGGCCTCGGGGGAGCGGGAGGAGACGGTGATGTAGCCGACGAGGTTGACGCCGGCCGCGCCACTGGCGAGGTCCTCGCCGCGCTGGTCCAGGCGGTTGTGGGCGGCGATGTCACGGGGGTCCACGGTGCGGTTCATCTTGGCGGCGCGGGAGGCCTCCGCCACGTCGTTGGTCTTCTCGGTCAGCATGCGTTCGATGGCTACCTCGGTGGGCTCGAGATCCATCGTCACGGCGACCGTTCGGATGACGTCCGGGGTGTGGACCAGCAGCGGGGCCAGGAAGTTCACGCCCACCGGGGTCATCGGCCACTCCTTCACCCAGGCGGTGGCGTGGCACCAGGGGGCGCGTGTGGCCGACTCCCGGGTCTTGGCCTGGAGGAACGTCGGCTCCATGGCGTCCAGCTCGGCCGGCCAGGCGTTGCGCTTGGTCATCGCCTGGATGTGGTCGATCGGGTGGTCCGGGTCGTACATGGAGTGGATCAGGGAGGCGAGGCGTCCCTGGCCCAGGGGCTGGCGCACCCGGATGTCGGCCTCCTGGAGGCGCGAGCAGATGTCGGTGAGCTCGCGGGCCATGACGACGGCGAGACCCGCGTCCCGGTCCGTCCTGCGGCCGCTCTGCGGGCGGGCCGCCCGCGCCATCGCGTGCGCCTCGGCCGCGAGTTCGCGGGTGAAGTGCATGCAGGCGACGAGGTAGGCGCGGTGCTGCTCGCTGCTCGTCGACACCATCGACTGGAGCTGGTCGTAGGACTCCTGCAGCCAGCCCAGGGCCTTCTCGTCGCCCCGTACGGCGACGTCCTTGGCGTGGGCGTCCGGGTCGGCGGGCAGGGTGCGGGCGAGCATCTGGAGGCGGGTGACGAAGCCGTCGCCGTTGGCGACGTGCTTGAGCAGGGTGCCGAAGCGGTCGACGAGGGCTTCCTGGTCCTCGGAGTCGCGCAGGCCGACCCCGGGTCCCTCGATCTCGATGGCCGCGGTGACCGTTCTGCGGTCCGCGTGCAGCAGTACGGCGATCTCGTCCGGTCCGAAGGGGGCCGCGAGCCAGGTGATGCGGCCGATGCCGGGCGGAGGCCCGATCTCGACCTCGCGCCCGTCGAGCCGGGTGCCGGCCTCGACGACCCCCGAGCGGTACAGCGTGCCCCGCTTCAGGGTGCGCTTGTAACTGCGGTTGATCTCGAACCACTTGTAGAACGTGCGGTGCCGGTACGGCACGTACACCGCGGCCAGCGCGATCAGCGGAAAGCCCATCAGCAGCACGATGCGCAGCGAGAGGACGGGGACGACGAGCCCGCACATCATGCCGAGGAAGGCGCCCGCGATGATCAGCACGATCTCGCCGGACTCGCGGTTGCGGCCGACGACCGCGTTCGGCCGGGCGCGGCCGATGAGATAGGTACGGCGGGGCGTGACCGGATGGGACAGGTGGGACTCGGTCGTCAACGCCCTTCACCTCCAGTGCGGTTGGTACTGCTGTTGCGGGTGCTGCTGGCGTGTGGGGTGTTCACCGGGCTCGACGAACGGGGTGCGGGTGCGGCGGAGGGGACGGAACCGCCGCCACCGCCGTTCGGCGTCCGGGTGCTGTGCGCGGCGACTCCGCCGGTGGCCGGGTTGGCCGGGCGGGCGCCGCCGGAGGACGACTGGCCGCCGCCTCCGTTGTCGTTGGCGCGGGCGCTGTGGGTCTTGATGCCCTGGGCGACCATGGTGGCGGGGGAGCTGATGACCGCGGCGGCCTTGCCCTCGGCGCCCTGCATGATGCGGTTGTTGCGGCCGTTCGCGATCTCGTCGCCGAAGCCGGGCACGAAGCGGTAGATCATCGCGCTGGCGAAGATGGCGAGCAGGATGATGGCGAGGCCGGAGACGACCGCCGAGAAGGAGTCGGGGCCGCCGTCGGTGGACAGCGCTCCCGCGAGGCCGAGCACGATCACGATGACCGGCTTCACCAGGATCACCGCGATCATGATGCCCGCCCAGCGGCGGACGTGGCCCCACAGGTTCTTGTCGACCAGGCCGGCGTAGACGACGGTGCCGAGGAGGGCGCCGACGTACAGGAGCGCGGCGCGGATGACCAGCTCCAGCCACAGGACGCCGGCGGCGAGGATGCTGACCAGGGAGACGACGATCAGCATGATGGGGCCGCCGCCGATGTCGTTGCCCTTGTCGAGGGCGCCGGAGAAGGTGCCGAAGAAGGTGTCGGTCTGGTCGCCGGTGGTCTTGGCGAGGACGTCCGTGACGCCGTCGGTGGCCGATACGACGGTGTAGAGGATCAGGGGGGTGAAGGCCGAGGCCAGGACCGTCAGCCAGAGGAAGCCGATCGCCTCGGAGATGGCCGTCGTGAGGGGGACGCCTCTGACGGCCCGCTTGGCCACGGCGAGGAGCCACAGCAGGAGGGTGAGGATGGTGGAGGCGGCGAAGACGACGGCGTACTGCTGAAGGAACTTGGTGTTCGTGAAGTCGACGTTCGCCGTCTCCTTCACCGCGTCGCTGAGCTTGTCGATGGTCCAGGAGGCGGCGTCGGCACAGCCCTTGGCGAGGGAGGAGAGGGGGTCGAGGGTCGATGTGGGGTCGTCGTTGATCGACCCGCCGTTCGACTTGCTGTTGTGGTCGCTCTCGCAGAGGGACCGGGCGGCTCCCTGGATGAGGCGGCAGGGGTCCTCACTGGTGGTCGGTGACGGTGTGGACGACGGTGCCGCGAAAGCTCGGGTCGCCAGCAGCACGGCCGTCGTCTGCAAGGTCGTGACCACGGCTGCGATCTTGAGTACACGGTGCTTACCGGGCATAGGTGAAGCCTCCGTACTCCTCGACGGCCTTGGCCATCTCGTCGGCGCTGGATGCCTTGTCGTCACCTGGGACTGGTGCCGGTCCTGCCTTCTGGGACTGCGTGACGATCTTCCAGTCCCCGCCGGACCACCGGAGCTGGAGGGTGTCGGTGAACCAGCTGTTGGTGACCGGGTTCGTGGATTTCTCTCCCGCGAGACCGAGCAGGCCGCTGCACCAGACCTCCACGGTCGCGTCGTTGTCGGACGCAGCCGTGACCTTGGTCCCGATCGGGCTCGTCCGTGACACGAAGGTGTAGCCCGAAGGCGTGGAGCCGTCCTCGTTCAGGCCGACGGCCTTGTTGAACGCCGGTGTGTAGGCCTTGTCCAGCGTCGACTCGAAGTCCGTCACCCGGGACGGGGTGATGATGTCCTGCAGGATGGCGTCCCGCCTGACCTTGCTGAACATGTCGGCCGAGCTCAGGGCCACGGCGTAGTTCGCCGCCGCGCTCTGGGCGCCCTGCTGGTCGTGTGCGTATCCCGACCGCACCGGCTTCGTTCCGCTTGCGGACGTGGGTGATGTCTTCGGTTTGCCGGCCGAGCCGGAGGAGGATGAGGAATCGTCTCCTCCACGGTTCGCGAAGGCGATCGCGGCGATCAGCAGGACGACCACGCCGACCACCGTGACCAGGCTCCGGGAGGACGAACGGCCGCCGCGCCGTGCGCCTCCGTACACGTCACCGCCGCCCTCGGGCAGCCTCGTCCGGGTCTGCCCCTCGTCTCCGGGACTCATACCGCGTACGCCCTCTCCACCTCGTGGACATACGACGGTAGCCGGGCTGGTTCCCGCGTGGGCGCGGTGTGGTGACTCGACATCAGGGAAACGCAACCTCTGCCGGTGGGCACGACGGGCGGGTGGGGTTGAGGGGGACCGGGCGGGCCCGGAGAGGAGGTGCAGGGCGCCTGCCGTCGGCGGACGCTAGACGGCCATGCCGTACACGATGGTGAAGAGCGTGCCCAGGGAGCCGATGATGAAGACGCCCGTGAGGCCGGCGATGATGAGGCCCTTGCCCTGTTCCGCGCTGAAGGTGTCGCGCAGCGCCGTCGCGCCGATGCGCTGCTTCGCGGCGCCCCAGATGGCGATGCCGAGGCAGAGGAGGATGGCGACCGCCATCACCACCTCGATCATCACCTTGGCCTCGTTGCCCAGGCTGCCGAAGGGGCCCCAGTCAGGAGCGATCCCGCCGATGATGGTGTTGATGTCTCCCTTGTCGGCCGCAAAGAGCATGTAAGTCACCGCCCCTGGTGGGTAGTTCCGCAGTCCTCTGCGGGGGCGCAGAGGTCAGGCTCATTCTCGCCGACAATGCCGCCGCCGTATGTCGACTTGGCGTCATTGCCTGGTGGGTTTCGTACGAATAGCACTTAGGTCACTCTGTGTATCACGGCAGGTCACGCCGGGCAATGAGGCCTGGGCGGAACCTCGGGTGTGGTTCCGTCGTTAACCGCCGTTACGGCCCGATTCGTTCCTGACGGTCGGGCAGAGTGAGGGGTCGGGCCCCTGTGCTCGGGGTGACGGAGGAAGAGTATCCCGGTGCGGCGGGCGGGCCGCGACTCGTCCCGGCGGCCCGCCCGGTGACGGAGAGTCAGCGGCGGGCGACGTGGCGACGGGCCGCGGGCGGCCGGCCGCGAGGGCGGGGTGCGACGGCGGGGTGCGGGGGCGGGCATGGCCGGCATCGGTCCCGCGCACAGGAAACACACAGGTCGACGACGTCGGGAGGCGTCCTGGGCGGTCCGCCAGTACGGTGGGAGTGGTTCCCGGGGGGAGTGTGGGACGGAGGGCAGTCAGGCATGAGTGTGACGCCGGTTGGTCCGACAGGCCGCGCTCCCCGGGTGCCGCGGACGCCGTTCACGGTGAGATCCCGGTGAACGGCAGACCTCTTTCTCACCTTCGTCGGCCACAGTGGGTGCCGATGAAGCGCACCTCACGTATCGACAGCCGAATCAGCGGCCCCGTGTACGCCATGGTCCTGATCCTCGTCTCGGCCTTCACCTCGTCCTCGCTGGCGAAGGCCGACGACGGCCCCGGGCCCTTCGGGGTGACCGTGACCGCGGCGGCGGGGGGCCAGAGCGCGCGGGTGGGGGCGCTGTTCGGCGCCGGCCGCGGATCCCCGTCGGCCGGCGGGCACTTCTGCACCGCCTCGGTGGTGCACAGCCCGAACCGCGACCTCGTCGTCACCGCCGCCCACTGCCTGGACGGGGGCGGGGACCTCGTGTTCGTGCCGGGGTACAGGGACGGGCGGGCGCCGTACGGAGTGTGGAGCGTCCGCCGGTCGTTCCTGCCCGACGGGTGGGCCAAGGGGCAGGACGAGGACAGCGACGTCGCCTTCGCCGTCGTCGAGGACCGGGACGGCAAGGGCGTCGAGGACGCCGTCGGCGGGAACCGGTTCGTGACCGGCACGCGGACCGGGGCCACCGCCGTCACCGTCACCGGCTATCCGAACTCCGGCGAGGCCCCGGTCAGCTGCACCAACAAGCCGACCGCGCACAGCCCCACCCAGCAGCGGATCGAGTGTCCCGGTCTGTCGGGCGGGACCAGCGGCAGTCCCTGGGTCAACGGGGACCGGGAGGTCGTCGGCGTCCTGGGCGGGCACGAGAAGGGCGGCCTGACGGACGACGTCTCCTACAGCGTCGTGCTGGGCACGGAGGCGGCGGAACTGTACCGGGACGCCGCCGCCGATCCCTGACGGGTCCCGCCGGTGCCGGGGGCGGTGCGGAGCACCGGGGCGCGGTGACGTGCGGCCGGGGTGCGCCGTAGCGCGCCATCGGCCGTCCGGGCGCCCGCTGTCCGAGCGCGGGCTGGGCGTGCGCCCCGTTCCGGGCGGCGTACGGCGCATAGTGGTTCCCGTTTGGCGCGTAACCCCCTTGTGGGGCGCACGGGTTCCCCGGCGGCGGGTTGCGCGGCGGGTGCGGCCTCGCCACGTGCCGTTTCCCCCTTCGGCCGGTCACCCCGTATCGCGGCACGCGCCCCTACACTGACGTGGGCGAACGGACTCCTGGGCGGTGAGGGGCGGTTGACGGTGCGTAAGGCATGGATCGCAGCGACGGTTGCCGTCGGTTCGGCCATGGCCTTCGTGATGCTGCTCGTCGTCGGGGTGTACATCGTCGCCGGAAACCTGATCAACGGTGTGGGCGGGGGGACGAAGGAGCTGGCCAAGGGGGCGGTGCCCGCCGCGTACTCGCCCATCGTGCAGAAGTGGGGCAACCTCTGCCCCGCCCTCAACCCCGCGCTGCTCGCCGCCCAGCTCTACCAGGAGAGCGGGTTCAACCCGAAGGCCCGGAGCGCGGCGGCCGCCGAGGGGATAGCGCAGTTCATCCCGGGCACCTGGGCCACGCACGGCATCGACGGCAACGGCGACGGCGTCCGCGACGTCTGGGACCCCCGGGACGCGATCCCGTCCGCCGCGTCGTACGACTGCCAGCTCGCCTCGTACGTGAAGGACGTCCCCGGGAACCTGACCGAAAACATGCTGGCCTCGTACAACGCCGGGTCCTATGCGGTGATCAAGTACGGGGGCGTGCCGCCGTACAAGGAGACGCGCAACTACGTCAAGACGATCACGACGCTGGAGGAGAGCTTCGCCGCTCCCGTCACCCGGGTCGACCCGTCCAAGCAGGCCGCGGGCGCCATCTACTACGCGCAGAAGAAGCTCGGCACGCCCTATCTGTGGGGAGGCAACGGAACGGCCGCCGACAGCGGGCGTTTCGACTGCTCGGGGCTGACCAAGGCCGCGTACGAGAGTGTCGGGGTCACGCTGCCCAGGGTCGCCAACGACCAGTACAACGCGGGACCGCACCCCGGGCGCGACGAGCTGCTCCCCGGCGATCTGGTGTTCTTCTCCACCGACCCGGCCGACTCCCGGGCCATCCACCACGTGGGGATCTACGTCGGCGGCGGCTACATGATCGACGCGCCGCGGACCGGTGCCGTGATCCGGTTCGACCCCATCGACACCGGTGAGTACTTCGGCGCCACGAGGGTCACCGAAGATGGCGCGAAAGCATTGCCCACGACGGTGTGAGCTGAGCGTGAACCCACCCCCTGAGCTGCACTGATGTGTCTCTCTTCGATAACGTCTGCGTGATCATTCGGTGGACTGTGGAACGTACTAAGCGGGACCGTGCGTTCCTGTTCACGTAGGCGTGTGCGAGCGCGCCCGGCAGCAGACGACGAAGGAGCCGCAGCACCATGGCTGGACTCGCCGAATCCGGGTCGAACCCCGACGTCGACCTGCTCTACGACATCAACGGCCTGGCCCAGGACGCGCCGCACTGGTTCGACCGGGGCATGGCCTTCGTCGGTGAGTACGGGCTGCCGGCCGCCATGGTGCTGCTCGTGGTCTGGTGCTGGTGGTCCGTGCGGCGCCGGGGCGGGCAGGACGCCGCCTCGTCCGTGGCCGCGCTGGTGTGGGCCCCGCTGGCCGCCGCGCTCGCCGTGCTGGTGAACGTGCCGATACGGGGCTTCGTCGAACGGCCCCGGCCCTTCCGTACCCACCAGGGGCTGGACGTCCTGGTGTCCGGCAAGACCGACTACTCGTTCGTGAGCGACCACGCGACGATCACCATGGCCCTGGGGGTCGGGCTGTTCGTCGCCCACCGCAAGTTCGGTCTCGTCGGGATCGGGCTGGCCCTGCTCGAAGGGTTCTGCCGGGTCTACATGGGGGTGCACTACCCGACCGACGTGGTGGGCGGGTTCGCGCTCGGCACGGCGGTCGCGCTGCTGCTCTCGCCCGTCGCGATGGCCCTGCTGACGCCGCTGATGGCGGCGGTCGGGCGGTCGTCGTGGGGCGGCCCGCTGGTGTGGTCCCGCTCGCGCTCGGCGACGGGGCGGGACGCCGTGATCCCGGAGGCCCGGTCCGGGGCGGCGGGGCCGCAGGAGCGGGACCTCGCGGCCTGAGCGCGCGGCCGGCCGCGCCGCCGGCCGCCGGCGTCGTGGAAACCCGGAACAGGCGCGGTGCGGCGGGCCCTACAGCGCCTGCGGGTAGGTGAAGAAGCGGTTCGGGTCGTACTGCTTCTTCAGCGTCGCCAGGCGGGTCGCCGCGTCACCGTAGTAGGCCTTGCGCCAGTTCGTGAGCGTCGGGTCCGTGTAGTTCTGGTAGGCCGCCCCGGAGGCGTACGGCTTCATCGCGTCGTGGGCCGAGGTCAGCCAGGACTGGGCGGTGGAGCCCGTCGTGCCGGCCCGCCAGGACGCGATGTACTGCGCCAGCATGCGGGAGCGGCGGTGGACGAAGGCCGTGGCGGTGGGGGAGACGCGGTTGACCGCGCCGCCGAGGGCCGTCAGGGCGATGCTGCCGGAGCCGCCGCGTACCGACGTCATCTGCCTGAGCAGGGTCTGTATCCCGGCGGCCGAGAGCGAGCGGTCGAAGAAGTCGGAGCGTGCCGCGTACGTCTCCCTGCCGAGTGCGCCCTGCGTTGAGCGGCCCGGGGTGGGGCCGGGGAGGTGGCACTGCGCCTGGGAGGAGAAGGAGGAGCAGCCGGCGTAGATCTCCATGGCCTCCTCGTAGCCGCGGCGGCGCAGCGAGACGCTGCTCGCGTTGGCGCCGACCTTGTCGGCCAGGCGGTCCACCGCGTTCTTCAGCTCGCCGTAGCCGCCGACGGAGAAGCAGGCGACGGAGACGGTCGGGGTGCCTCCCGCGGCGTTCGCCAGGTGCAGCGCGGACCAGATCTCGTCGGGCTGGCTCGGGCCCCACTCCTGCCAGGCCCTGACCACCGCGGCCGCCTTCGACCAGGGCCAGGTGAGATAGCCCGTCACGGCCTGCGGGGCCGGATGGGTCCTGAAGTGCAGTTCGGTCACGACGCCGAAGTTGCCGTTGCCCGCGCCGCGCAGGGCCCAGAACAGGTCCTTGTGCTCGGTGGCGCTGGCGACGAGTTCCTTGCCGTCCGCCGTGATCAGGGTCGCCCGGGTGAGGTTGTCGCAGGTCAGTCCGTAGGCCCGGGAGACCACGCCGTGGCCGCCGCCGAGGACCAGGCCGGAGACGCCGACCGTGGGGCAGGAGCCGGCGGGGATGGTCACGCCCTTCGCGGCGAGACCGCGGTAGACGTCGATCAGCTTGGCGCCGGCGCCGACGACGGCCTGGCCGCCGCTCACCCGGATCTGCTTCAGCCGGGAGACGTCGAGGACCAGCTTGCCGTTGCCCGAGGACCAGCCGGCGTAGGAGTGGCCGCCGTTGCGGATCGCGACCCGGATGTGGTGGGCGCGGGCGTAGGCGAGGACCGTACGGATGTCGTCGGTGTGGGCGGCGTAGGCCACGGCCGCGGGCTTCAGGCCGTCGAAGCGGGTGTTGTAGAGCTGGTGGGCCGCGGCCCAGTCGGCCTCGCCCGGGCGTATCAGGGTGCCGTCCAGGCCGTGCGCGAGAGCGGTCCAGTTCGCGGGGGCGGCGGGGGTTCCGGTGGCCCGGACCGACGTACCGGTGGACGATGAGGAGGACGACGAACTGCTGGTGTCCGCGTCGGCGGCCCCGCCCTTGCAGGCCGTGGCGAGCGCGGCCAGGGCGGCCGTGCCGCCGCCTATGAACGTACGCCGTTGCATGCTGTGCCTCCCGATTGCTCTCGGGGAACGAGACGGCTCGCCGACCTCATGGGTTCCAGAAGGAAGTATCACCGCTCTGCCACCGTGGACCGGAACCAGGGTGTGCCCTCGCCGTAAGCGTTCCGTGACCTAACCACAACGTCTGCAGGGGTTCACCTCGCGTTCATTTGCGGCCATCGGCGGCTTCACCTGATCTGCCTAATTTCGGCCTTACGCGACGCGGGCCGCTCGAAGTGGGGCGACCTCAGGTCGCCCAAGTTTTCGACTCCGCACGCCGCCGGATTCAGGACGGCGGCTCCTGGAAGGAACTCTTTCAAGTGAAGCTTCAGCGCATGAATCGGCGGGCCATCGCCCTCGGTGCCATCGCCGCGTCGAGCGCCCTGGTCCTCACGGCGTGCGGTTCGGACGACAACAGCAGCGGCGGCAGCAGCAGCGCATCCTCGTCGACGAACGCCAGCGCCATCAAGTGTGCGGACGCCAAGGGCCAGCTCCTGGCCTCCGGTTCCACCGCGCAGCAGAACGCCATGGCCACCTGGTCCAAGAACTTCATGCAGGCGTGCTCCAGCGTCCAGGTCAACTACAAGGGCGTCGGCTCCGGTGCGGGCATTCAGGAGTTCCTGCAGGGCAGCACCTCGTTCGCGGGCTCCGACTCGGCGCTGAAGCCGGAGGAGATGGCGCAGTCCAAGAAGGTCTGCAGCGACAGCCAGGCCATCGACCTTCCGATGGTCGGCGGGCCGATCGCCCTGATCTACAACCTGCCCGGTGTGGACGGCCTCGTCCTGGACGCCTCCACCACGGCCAAGATCTTCGACGGCAAGATCACGAAGTGGAACGACAAGGCGATCCAGAAGCTGAACCCGGACGCCAAGCTGCCCGGCACGTCCATCCAGGCCTTCCACCGCACCGAGGACTCGGGCACCACGGACAACTTCACCAAGTACCTGAAGGCCGCCGCCCCCGACGACTGGAAGTACAGCGGCGGCAAGTCCTGGCAGGCCAAGGGCGGCCAGTCCGCCAAGGGTTCCTCCGGTGTCGCGGCGGGCGTCAAGCAGACCCAGGGCGCCATCGGCTACGACGAGATGTCGTACGCCACCTCCAACAAGCTCCAGACGGCCAAGCTGGACACCGGTGCCTCCGCGCCGGTCGAGCTGACCACCGACAGCGCCTCGAAGGCGATCTCGGCCGGCAAGGTCGTCGGCACCAACGGTGACCTCTCCCTCCAGCTCGACTACGCCACCAAGGAGGACGGCGCCTGGCCGATCGTCCTGGTGACCTACGAGATCGCCTGCCAGAAGGGCAACAAGGCCGAGACCCTGCCCGCCACCAAGGCGTTCCTGAACTACATCGCCAGCGAGGACGGCCAGGCGACGCTGAAGGACCAGGGCTACGCCCCGCTGCCCGACGAGATCGCCACCAAGGTCCGCTCGGCGATCGACTCCCTCGCCTGATCGCCACGAGCAGGAAGACGACGGCATGAGACTGGTCCCGTGGTCCACCGACCGCGGGACCGGCCCCATGACCGTCCCCCATCCGGTGCACCGCCGCCGGGGGTGAGATCCCCCCACCCAGACCGGAGAAATCCATGGGAATACCCGTACAGCAAGAAGCACCCGCGCCCGACGCGGGCACGAGTACACGAACCGTCACCCGCCCCGGTGACCGCGTCTTCGCCGGCCTCTCCCGGGGCTCCGGCATCCTGCTGCTCGTGATCATGGCCGCCATCGCGGTCTTCCTCACCACCCGTGCCGTGAGCGCCATCTCCAAGGACCACGGCAACTTCCTCACGACGTTCGAGTGGAACGCCAACGCCACCCCGGCGGTCTTCGGCATCGCGGTCCTGCTGTACGGCACGGTCGTCAGCTCGATCGTCGCGATGGTCCTGGCGGTCCCGATCGCGATCGGCATCGCGCTCTTCATCACGCACTACGCGCCGCGCCGGCTGGCCGGCCCGCTCGCGTACATCATCGACCTGCTCGCCGCCGTCCCCAGCATCGTCTACGGCCTGTGGGGGGCGCTCTTCCTGGTGCCGCACATGGAAGGGACGACGGCGTGGCTGGACCAGTACTTCGGCTGGACCGTCATCTTCGACCAGTCCAACCCCGGTACCGCGCCCCGCAACCTGTTCACCGTGGGCATCCTGCTGGCGATCATGATCCTGCCGATCATCACCAACGTCAGCCGTGAGGTCTTCCGCCAGGTCCCGCTCGCGCACGAGGAGGCCGCGCTGGCCCTGGGCGCCACGCGGTGGGAGGTCATCCGCATGTCGGTCCTCCCCTTCGCCCGCTCCGGCATCATCAGCGCCTCCATGCTCGGCCTGGGCCGCGCGCTCGGCGAGACCATGGCCGTGGCCACCGTGCTCTCGTCCTCGGACGTGCTGAGCCTGCACCTGCTCGACCCGGGCGGCGGCACCTTCGCCGCGAACATCGCCTCGCACTACGGCGAGGCCACGGGGCTCGGTCTGAACGCCCTGATCGCCTCCGGTCTGGTGCTGTTCGTGATCACCCTCGTGGTGAACGGCGCGGCCCGGGTGATCATCGCCCGCCGCAAGGAGTACTCGGGGGCCAACGCATGAGCGAGACCATCACCCACAAGCGTCCGGCCGCGGGTCCCCGCGTCCCCGGCTCGGCCCTGTCCCATCGCAGGATGCCCCGCTGGGCTCCGGTCGCCATCGCCGCGGGGGCGATCGCCCTCGGCGTGCTGATCGGGATCGTGTTCGGCCTGTCCAGCAGGATCCAGTGGGGCCTGATCGCCCTGATCCTCTTCATCGCCGGCACCTATGTGATCACCTCCGTCGTGGAGGACCGCCGGCAGGCCAAGGACCGCGTGGCCACCAGCCTGGTCTGGGCCTCCTTCGTGGTCGCGGTCGTCCCGCTGTACTCGCTGGTCGAGGAGACCGTCGTGCGCGGCGTGAAGGCCCTCGACGGGAACTTCCTCAGCCACTCGATGGCGGGCGTGCTCGCCACCGACGACGGGGGCGGTGTCTACCACGCGATCATCGGCACCCTGGAGCAGGTGGGCCTCGCCTCCCTGATCGCCGTCCCGATCGGCGTGCTGACCGCCGTCTACCTGGTCGAGTACGGACGGGGCAAGCTGGCCCTGGCCGTCACCTTCTTCGTGGACGTCATGACGGGCATTCCGTCGATCGTCTCCGGTCTGTTCATCCTGTCCTTCTGGATCCTCACCCTCGGCTTCCACTACTCCGGTTTCGCCGGTTCGCTCGCCCTGGTCATCCTGATGATCCCGGTCGTCGTCCGGTCGACCGAGGAGATGCTGAAGCTCGTGCCGAACGAGTTGCGCGAGGCGTCCCTGGCCCTCGGCGTGCCCAAGTGGCGCACCATCCTGAAGGTGGTCCTGCCCACCGCCATCGGCGGCATCATGACCGGCATCATGCTGGCCGTGGCCCGCATCGCCGGTGAGACCGCCCCGGTCCTGCTGCTCGTGTTCGGCAACCAGCTGATCAACAACGACCCGTTCGACGGGCCGCAGTCGTCGCTGCCGTACTACATCTACGAGCAGTACGTCGGCGGTACGCCGCAGGCGTACGACCGTGCCTGGTCGGCGGCGCTCGTCCTGATCGCCTTCGTGATGATCCTGAACCTGGTGGCCCGGGCGATCGCCCGCTGGAAGGCCCCGAAGACCGGTCGCTGAGGCGACAATTTCCGGCTCCGCCGGGCGGGGCCATCGGCGACCGAAGAAATCTGGAAGTGACGTAATCATGGCCAAGCGAATCGACGTCAGCGGACTGACCGCCTACTACAGCTCCCACAAGGCGATCGAGGACATCTCGATGACCGTGGAGCCCCGCACCGTGACGGCCTTCATCGGCCCCTCCGGCTGCGGCAAGTCGACGTTCCTGCGCACCCTCAACCGCATGCACGAGGTCACCCCGGGCGGCCGGGTCGAGGGCAAGGTGCTGCTGGACGACCAGGACCTGTACGGCACCGGGGTCGACCCGGTGTCCGTACGGCGCGAGATCGGCATGGTGTTCCAGCGCCCGAACCCCTTCCCCACGATGTCGATCTTCGACAACGTGGCCGCGGGGCTGCGGCTGAACGGCAACTACAAGAAGAGCGAACTCGGCGACATCGTCGAGAAGTCGCTCAGGGGCGCGAACCTCTGGAACGAGGTCAAGGACCGCCTGAACAAGCCCGGCGCGGGTCTGTCCGGTGGTCAGCAGCAGCGTCTGTGCATCGCCCGCGCGATCGCGGTCGAGCCGAAGGTGCTGCTCATGGACGAGCCCTGCTCCGCCCTGGACCCGATCTCCACCCTCGCCATCGAGGACCTGATCGGTGAGCTCAAGGAGCGCTTCACGATCGTCATCGTGACGCACAACATGCAGCAGGCGGCGCGCGTCTCGGACCGTACGGCGTTCTTCAACCTCGCCGCCGTCGGGCAGCCCGGCAAGCTGATCGAGATCGACGACACGGAGCGGATCTTCTCCAACCCGTCGGTCCAGGCGACCGAGGACTACATCTCCGGCCGCTTCGGCTAGGCCGGCAGGACCCCCCGCGGTGCTGCATGGCGGTGCCACCGCGGGGACGATAGGGGCCCGCCCCCGGCTCCCGGGGGCGGGCCCGTCGTCGTCGCCGCCCGAAGGGGCCCCGGCCTCCTACAGGAACGCCAGGTCCACGAGCCAGTACGCCGCCGCTGCCACCAGGGCCGCGGCCGGCATCGTGATGAACCAGCCGAGGACGATGTTCTTGGCCACGCCCCAGCGGACCGCGTTCACGCGCTTGGTGGCGCCGACGCCCATGATCGCCGAGGTGATGACGTGGGTGGTGGAGATGGGGGCCTTGAAGAGGAAGGCCGTGGTGAACATGATCGCCGCGCCGGTGGTCTCCGCGGCGAAGCCCTGCGGCGGGTCCAGTTCGATGATCTTGCGGCCGAGGGTGCGCATGATGCGCCAGCCGCCGGCGTAGGTGCCCAGGGAGAGCATGACCGCGCAGACGATCTTGACCCAGACCGGGATCGGGTCGCCGTAGGTCTCGTGGCCGGAAATCACCAGTGCCATCACCACGACGCCCATCGTCTTCTGGGCGTCCTGGAGGCCGTGGCCGAGCGCCATGCCCGCCGCCGAGACCGTCTGCGCGATCCGGAAGCCGCGCTTGGCCTTGTGCGGGTTGGACCGGCGGAAGAGCCACAGGATCGCCGTCATGACGAGGTAGCCGACGATCAGGCCGACGATCGGCGACAGGAACATCGGGATGACGATCTTGTCGATCACGCCGTGCCAGATGACCTCCGTGCCGCCGGCCAGCGCCGCGCCCACCAGGCCGCCGAACAGGGCGTGGGAGGACGAGGAGGGCAGCCCGAAGTACCAGGTGACGAGGTTCCAGACGATCGCGCCGACCAGGCCGGCGAAGAGGATGGCCATTCCCGTCGACCCCTGCGGGGTCTCGATCAGGCCCTCGCTGACGGTCTTGGCGATCCCGGAGCCCAGGAAGGCGCCCGCGAGATTCATCACGGCGGCCATCGCGAGCGCCGCCCGGGGGGTCAGCGCGCGCGTCGACACCGACGTCGCGATCGCGTTCGCCGAGTCGTGGAAGCCGTTGGTGTACGTGAAGAAGAGCGCGACCGCGATGGTCACGATGAGAGCGAAGGTGTCCATCGACGCCTCAGGACTCCTTGACGGCGATGGTCTCCACCGTGTTCGCCACATGCTCGAAAGCGTCGGCGGCCTCTTCCAGCACGTCCACGATCTGCTTGAGCTTCAGCACCTCGATCGCGTCGTACTTGCCGTTGAAGAGGTGCGCGAGCAGCTTGCGGTGGATCTGGTCGGCCTGGTTCTCCAGCCGGTTGACCTCGATCCAGTACTCGGTGAGGTTGTCCATCGTCCGCAGGTTCGGCATGGCCTCGGCCGTCAGCTCGGCCGCCCGCGCCAGGACCTCGATCTGCTGTTCGACGCCCTTGGGGAGTTCCTCCACGTTGTAGAGGACGACCAGGTCGACGGCCTCCTCCATGAAGTCCATGATGTCGTCGAGGGACGAGGCGAGGGAGTAGATGTCCTCGCGGTCGAACGGCGTGATGAACGAGGAGTTCAGCTGGTGGAAGATCGCGTGCGTGGCGTCGTCGCCTGCGTGTTCCGCGGCCCGCATACGCTCTGCGATCTCGGCCCGGGCAGGAGTGTCCGCCCCGAGCAGTTCCATCAGGAGCTTCGAGCCCGTGACGATGTTGTCCGCGGACGCGGCGAACATGTCGTAGAAGCTCGTCTCCCTGGGGGTCAGACGAAAGCGCACGTGGGGTCCTCTAGGTGCTTCGGTTTCGGTCAGGCTGATGCTAGGCGCATCATCCGGCCACGGCTAACGGGCCGTCCCCCAGTGTCGCCCATCGGGCAGAGTGGTCGGCACGGGGGCGGTGCGAGGCTTCGGATCCGGTGTCGGCCAAGGGCCCTATACCCGGCAAAGTTCGGTACGATATACCCACCTGGGGTATATGTCCGCACGACTTGTGGGAGGACGCGATGACGACCACCGAGGCCGGCGCGACCGCGCCCACCGGCAGCAGCGCACAGAACGTGACGCACGGGTACCACAAGCAGAAGGACGAGCATCTCAAGCGGCTGCGCCGGATCGAGGGCCAGATCCGGGGACTGCAGCGGATGGTGGACGAGGACACCTACTGCATCGACATACTGACCCAGGTGTCCGCCTCCACCAAGGCCCTGCAGTCCTTCGCGCTGCAGCTGCTGGAGGAGCACCTGCGGCACTGCGTCGCCGACGCCGCTCTCCAGGGCGGCGACGAGATCGACGCGAAGGTCGAGGAGGCCACGAAGGCCATCGGGCGGCTGCTGCGCACCTGAGCGGCCCCCCGTGTGGGGTCCGGCGGCGGGCCGAGGCGCGGCGGGCAGGGGCCCGGCCGCGCCCCGAGGCATGGAGGTCAGGCGTCCGTGTCCCCCGCACGGGCACGCTCTTCGGCCACTTTCAGCACCTCGTCGATGCTCTCCAGGCTGAGCCGCTCCTCCGCGGCCGAGGCCGCGATGATCAGCTCTCCGCACAGCTCGATCTCGGCGAGGGCCACGTGGTCCTGAACTGCCGTACCGCCGACCGGAGCCACGTGCATCACCTCATCTCTGCCGTTACCGACTTCCTAGAGTAGGGAGCGGCCTACGCACCGCGCATGGCACGGACGGGCTAGTTCTTGACGCCCGCAGGCCGTCCCGCCCCCGGCCCGCTACTCGGCGATCTTCCCCGCGTAGATGTCCTTCGCCGCGGGCAACCGTACGTCGACGGGGGTCCCGAAGCCGTACAGCAGGGTCGTCGAGGCGACCGCGACGGCGCTCTTCTCCCGCCCGTTGACGAAGCTGAACCGGTGCCGGATCTTGCGGATGCGGCCCTGGTCGTCGAGGTAGGCGTCGAACGGCACCTCGGCCGTGGCGAACCCTTTCGCCGCCGCGGCGAGCGAGGCGCGGACGCCTTCGGAGGCGCCCTTCGCCGCCGTCGCGAGGTCGGCGGTGCCGCGGTAGTGCCGCACCTCGACGCCCGCGAACTCGGTGCGGCCGAGATAGGTCGCCGTGCGCGTCCCGCGCAGCAACTCCGCGGCGGCGTAGGGGTCGGTGGCCCCGCCGGTGACCAGATTGCCGTCGGAGAGGGACGCCGTGTCGACCCGTACCCATTTGTCGGCCGGCACGCCCGCGCCCCGGTTCTTCATGAACAGGGCCCCGGGTGCGAGCAGTTCGGTGATCGGGCGGTGCTCGGCGGTGCCGGCCGGGGTCTGCGGGAGCTGCACGCGCAGGCTGCCGAGCCGCCGCCGGAAGTCGTAGTCGCCCTCGCCGCGGATCGTGACGCGGGTGCCGCCGGTGGCCATCTCCATCGAGGTGCGGGCCTTCGACGTGCCCGCCTCCACCAGGGTCCCGGCGGCGTGCCGCAGGGTCTCCACGGGGTCGGAGGCGCGGGGGTCCTCGGCGGCGGCCCCGGTGCCGGCGCAGCCGGCCGCCCCCATGCAGACGCAGACCATCAGTCCCGCCGCGACGAGCGTCCCCGTCCGCTGCAGCTCCGCCATCGCCTGTCTACCCCCCAGCCGGTACGTCCGTCACGGGCTCGTTCCGCTTAACGACGGGTGGGAGGGGGCCGTCACGCCCCTGCGGAAGCCCGCTGCCGGAGGCAGCTGATGAATGCGGCACGCGGGCTCGGTACCGTGGTCGGCGTGGCGCAGCAGGAACATCGCACGACGACGGTCGAACAGGGCCGGTTCTGTTTCGCACGGTGCAGCTGCGGGTGGCGCGGCCCCGCGCGCAGAGCCCGCAGCCAGGCCCGTACGGACGCCGACGGGCACGCGACCTCGGTGAAGACCTAGGAAGCCGTGAACAGTTCGTCGACGAGGGTGCGGTCGCGGAACTGGGTCAGGCGGCTGCGGGCCGCCGCGGGGGAGAGCCACAGGATGCGGTCCACCTCCTCGTTGGGCGTGAAGTGGCCGCCGGACGCCTCGGCCGCCCAGTAACGCACCTGCTTGGGGCGGCCGTTGACCATGTACCGCAGGGTGGCCAGCTCACCCCCGGGGACGGCGGTGTACCCCGTCTCCTCCTCGACCTCGCGCAGCGCGCCCGTGACCGGGTCCTCGCCGCGCTTCAGCTTGCCCTTGGGGTGTGACCAGTCGTCGTACTTCGGCCGGTGGACGAGGCAGATCTCCAGCTCGCCGTCGACCGGGGAACGGCGCCACAGGACGCAGCCGGCCGCCAGGATGAGGGTGTCGTTGGTCTGAGTCACCGGCTCACCGCCTCCTTCGACGGGGTTCACAGCTCAGGACGTGCTCACGGCCTGCTTCTGCCAGCACTGCTGGAAGGCGAAGCGGGCCGCCTCCACCTCGTGCCGCTGGTCGGCGTGCAGCACCCCGAGCGCGTAGGCGGTGGCCGGGGCGATGCGCGGGGTGCGGGCCGCCGAGGCCGCCGCGGCCGCGGCCTCCGAGGCGTCGCGGTGGCGGTCGAGGGCCTGGCCCGCGGTCAGCAGGCGGATGTCGACGGGACCCTTGGTGCCGTACAGCGTCTCGCGGGCGTAGCGGTGCAGCCGCAGCAGCAGCCGGACCTGGTGCCAGGGGGCGTCCTGGGGGTGCGGCGAGGGGTCCGGGGAGAGGCCGTGGATCAGGGCCTCCGCGTTGTACGGGCTGCCCGCGGTGACGAGCGGCAGCGCGGTCACGGCGTCCGTCAGCCGCTCCTCGGCCGCGGCGGCCGACGGGCGGAGGTCGGCCGTGGGGGCGGCGGCGGTGAGCGGGACCTCGCTGGCCAGTACGGCGACCTTGTCGGCGACGGCGTGGAAGCGGCTCGATCCCAGGGCCTGCAGGGCGGTGCTGTGGGCGCGGGTCCGGGCGAGGGTGAGCTGGCGTTCGAGCAGGGCGCCCGCCTTCGCCGCGCCGACGGTCAGGTTGCCGCGGTCCGCCGTGGGCGCGTCCCGGCCGCCCGGGGTCGCGTCCACGACGGCGGACATGCCCGCCGGGGCCGCCGTCTGGACCGGGAACGCCGCCGCCCCCGACAGCCTGTGCAGCGCCAGCAGCAGTCGTTCCAGCCGTGCCGCGTACGCGTGCTCCATCGTCAGTGTCCCCGACAGCCAGGCGAGTTCGGGGCGCAGGTCCTCGGACCAGTCGGCGTCCAGCAGGGGGCGGAAGGTGTGCAGGCTGCCGCTGATGCGGCGGACCGAGCGGCGCAGGGCGCGCGCCGCGTCGACGGGATCCTCCGTGCCGCCCTGGGCCGCGGCTCCGGTCTCCCGGTGCTGGCGCAGGGCGCGAAGGAACTCCGTGGCCTGGGCCCGCAGATAGCCCGCGAGGGCGTCACCTGTGGGGGCGGGCCCGGCCGCGGGGTCCGTCGGGTCAAGGTGTTGCTGTGCCACGCCGGCGCCTCCGGGCGTCTATGAGCATCTCCTGGACATTCCGCAGGGGTTGGCCGTCCGCGTCGGTGGCGTGCCGGACCCAGTCGCCGTCCGGCCCGAGGTGCCAGGAGGAGGTCGTGTCGGACATGCCCGTCTCCAGCAGCCGGTTCAGGGCTGCGCGGTGGGCCGGGTCGGTCACCCTGACCAGGGCCTCGATACGGCGGTCGAGGTTGCGGTGCATCATGTCGGCGCTGCCGATCCACACCTCGGGCTCGCCGCCGTTGCCGAAGGCGAAGACCCGGGAGTGTTCGAGGAAGCGGCCGAGGACGGAGCGGACCCGGATGTTCTCCGACAGGCCCGCGACGCCCGGGCGGATGGCGCAGATGCCGCGTACCCAGATCTCGACCGGCACGCCTGCCTGCGACACCCGGTAGAGCGCGTCGATGACGGCCTCGTCGACCATCGAGTTGACCTTGATGCGGACGAAGGCGGGCCGGCCCGCACGGTGGTGCTGGGCCTCCTTGTTGATCCGCGAGATGAGGCCGTCGCGCAGGGACTTGGGGGCGACCAGGAGACGGCGGTAGGTCTCCCGGCGCGAGTATCCGGACAGCCGGTTGAAGAGGTCCGAGAGGTCGGCGCCCACCTGGGGGTCGGCGGTGAGCAGGCCGAGGTCCTCGTAGAGCCGCGCCGTCTTCGGGTGGTAGTTGCCGGTGCCGACGTGGCTGTAGCGCCGTAGCGTGTCGCCTTCCTGGCGGACCACCAGGGAGAGCTTGCAGTGCGTCTTGAGGCCGACCAGGCCGTAGACGACGTGGCAGCCCGCCTCCTCCAGCTTGCGCGCCCACTTGATGTTGGCGTGCTCGTCGAAGCGGGCCTTGATCTCGACCAGCACCAGGACCTGCTTGCCGGCCTCGGCGGCGTCGATGAGGGCGTCGACTATCGGGGAGTCGCCGGAGGTGCGGTACAGGGTCTGCTTGATGGCGAGGACGTCCGGGTCGTTGGCCGCCTGCTCCAGGAACGCCTGCACGGAGGTGGAGAAGGAGTCGTAGGGGTGGTGCAGCAGGACGTCCCGGCTGCGCAGTGCCGCGAAGATGTCGGGCGCGGAGGCCGACTCGACCTCGGCGAGGTCGCGGTGGACGCCGGCGACGAACTTGCGGTACTTCAGCTCGGGACGGTCGAGGCCGGCGACGCGGAAGAGGCCCGTGAGGTCCAGGGGACCCGGCAGCGGATACACCTCGGCCTCGGAGATCTTCAGCTCGCGCACCAGCAGGTCCAGCACCTCGCGGTCGATCGACTCCTCCACCTCCAGGCGCACCGGCGGCCCGAAGCGGCGTCGCATGAGCTCCTTCTCCAGGGC
Organism: Streptomyces sp. NPDC101225; assembly: GCF_044767585.1. NCBI lineage: Bacteria > Bacillati > Actinomycetota > Actinomycetes > Kitasatosporales > Streptomycetaceae > Streptomyces > Streptomyces sp. NPDC101225. The sequence goes on along the minus strand of NZ_JBIWOE010000044.1, from coordinate 41,573 downwards.
CTGGAGCAGGTTCTCGGCGTCGTCCTCCTCGACCTCGAGGTCCTCGTTGCGGGTGAGCCGGAAGGCGTGGTGCTCCAGGACCTCCATGCCCGGGAACAGCTCCTCCAGGTGGGCCGCGATGACGTCCTCGATGGGGACGTAGCGGCCGGGGGAGCTCTCCAGGAAGCGGGACAGCAGCGGCGGCACCTTGACGCGGGCGAAGTGCTTGTGGCCCGTGACGGGGTTGCGTACGACGACGGCCAGGTTCAGGGAGAGGCCGGAGATGTAGGGGAAGGGGTGCGCCGGGTCGACCGCGAGGGGGGTGAGGACCGGGAAGATCTGGTGGCGGAAGAGGGTGAACAGGCGCGCCTGCTCCTTCTCCGTCAGCTCGCTCCAGCGGACGAGGTGGATGCCCTCCTCCGCGAGCGCGGGGGCGACGTCCTCGTGGTAGCAGGCGGCGTGCCGGGCCATGAGTTCGCGCGAGCGGGCCCAGATCATCTCCAGCACTTCACGCGGCTGGAGGCCGGAGGCCGAACGGGTGGCGACGCCGGTGGCGATGCGCCGCTTCAGGCCGGCCACCCGGACCATGAAGAACTCGTCCAGGTTGCTGGCGAAGATCGCGAGGAAGTTGGCCCGTTCGAGCAGGGGCGTGTTCGGGTCCTCGGCGAGCTCCAGGACGCGCTCGTTGAAGGCGAGCCAGCTTCGCTCCCGGTCGAGGAACCGGCCCTGCGGCAGCTGGGGCCCGTCGTACGGCGACTCCTCGTACGCGTCGAGGTCCGCATCGATGTCGGGTTCCAGGTCGGATACCGCCGCGGCCACCGTGTGCGGGCGGTGCGCGGCTATGGAGCCCACGGAGGGCTGCGCGTGCTGGACCTGTGCCTGGGCGGTGTCGTGCTGACTCATGAACCCATTCTTCCGCGCCACGGGCGATACGGGCGCGTCGGAAAGCGCGGGAGGGAGGGCGTTCACGGAGCCGGGACCCGTCCCGGGTCCCCCTAGGGCGTCCCCGTTCCCCGCGGGCCCCTCTGGGGGTGGCGAAGGCTTCGGCACGGAGGGCGTCATTGGCCGAGGGTCGCAAGCCCGTCTGAACCGTTGGTTACGGCGACATGGCGTGCGGGATATCTGGGGGCGGCTCCCGGGCGTCTACGGCGACGGGTCCGGCGTAAGACCTGGCTGACGGGCCGCCTCCGGAGGATACGGACGTCCCTCCCGTCGGTGGAAGCCCGGGAGGGACGGCGGCGGCGCCGGACGGGTCACACGGCGCGGCGGCGCAGGACGGCGAACGCCGCGGCGGCGGCCAGGGCGGTGAGGGCCAGCAGGACACCCGTCTCCAGGAGCTGGCGGGGCCAGTAGTCGGGGGAGGGGAGGTACGCGCGGCCGAAGCGGGCGATGTGGTGGGCGGCCAGGCAGTGGCGGTCGTCGTAGCAGCCCGGGTCGGGGACCTTGGCGCCGGAGGTGTCGATCGCCCAGCTGCGGGAGTGCAGCTCCGGCTGCTGGTAGCGGCCCTGGAAGGGCCAGTGGTTGCCGCGGAAGGCGTAGACCAGGAAGTAGGCGAACCCGCTGAGGGCGAGCGCGGGCAGGGTGCGGCGCACCGCGAGGCCGATGAGCGCGCCCAGGGCGAGGCCCAGCAGGGGCGCGGCGACGGTGGCCGGGCCGACCGAGAAGTAGAGGGAGCGGGGGCCGATGCCGGCCACCAGCAGATTGCCGTGGGCGTGCCACAGCTGCCGGTAGAGCGTGGCCAGCAGGCCGTTGCCGAGGACGAGGAAGCACGCGGGCACGGCGAGCTTGGCGGCGAGCCAGCGCGCGGGGGAGACCGACTGCGTCCAGGCGAGCTGCGCGGTGCCGTCCTCCAGTTCGCGGGCGATCAGCGGTCCGGCGGCGAACAGGGCCACGGCGAAGGAGGCGAGCGTGATCAGGGTGTCGGGGTCGTAGAAGAGGTTGTTGTACGCGCCCGAGGTGAAGGAGAGCAGGGTCGCCGAGGTGGAGGACGCCTCCAGGACCCCGCCGTAGCCGAACGTCTCCAGCTTGCGCTGGGTGGCGTCGGCGGCGGGACCGGTCAGCCACAGCAGGAAACCGGCGGTGGCGGCGACGAAGGCGAGCCAGATCCACAGCGCGGTGCGGTGCAGGCGCAGCACCGTCCAGACCAGGCCGCGGGGGCGGGTGGGTGTGCGGCGGGCGGGTGCGGGGGCCGAGAGGGCGGTGGTGGTCATGCCGTCACCGCCGCGGGGGCCGCGGTCGTGCCCGGGGTGAGCAGGGCGGGGACGTCGGGGGAGCGCAGATGGGCGAGCAGGAGTTCCTCCAGGGACGGTTCTTCGGTGGCCCAGGTGCCCTCGACCGGGCCGTCGCGGCGGATCAGGGCGGTGATGCCGCGGCCGGCCGCACGGGACTCGACGACCGTGTGCGGGGCGAGGTCGGCGCTGGTGCCGCGGCCGGTGACCACGGTGTGCGCCGCGAGCAGGTCGTCGATGCCGCCGCCGAGCCGTATCCGGCCGCCGGTCAGGAGCAGCAGGTGGTCGCAGGACTCGGCGAGCTCGCTGACGATGTGCGAGGACATCAGGACGGTGGTGCCGTGCTCGGCGGCGTCCGCCATCAGCGTGCCCATGAGCTCGTGCCGGGCGAGCGGGTCGAGGTCGGCCATCGGCTCGTCGAGCAGCAGCAGACCGGGCCGCTTGCCGAGGGCGAGGCAGAGGGCGACGCGGGTGCGCTGGCCGCCGGAGAGGCCGCCCACCTTCAGGCCGGGGTCGAGCGCGCCCTGTTCGGCGACCGCGGCGGCGCGGGCCGCGTCCCAGCGGTCCGGATTGAGCTCGGCGCCCAGGCGCAGGGTCTCGGCGATGGTCAGCCGCGGGTAGAGCGGCTTGTTCTGCCCCAGGTAGGCGACGCGGTCGCGGCACTCGCCGGGCGTCCCGCCGAGCACGGTGAGCGTGCCCGAGGTGGGCCGCAGCAGGCCGGCGGCGAGTGAGAGCAGGGTCGACTTACCCGCGCCGTTGGGGCCGACCAGCGCGCTGATCCGGCCGGCGGGCAGGCGGAAGGAACAGCCGTCGAGGGCCGCGGGGGCCCTTCGGCCGTACCGCATGCCGAGCCCGGTCGCCTCCAGGGCGACGGCCGGGGTGGTGCTCGTGGAACTCACTGGTCCCCCTCAGGGAAGAGCTCGTCGGATTTCGGGAAGTGCGCGTCGAGGACGGCGCCGAACAGGGCGTCGACGTCCTCGCGGTCCAGCCCGGCCGCGCGGGCGCGCTGCGCCCAGGCGTCGAGTTCGGCCCGCAGCGGCGAGTCGGCCGGCTGTGCGCCGAGCGTCCTGCGGACGAAGGTGCCGAGCCCGCGCCGGGCCTCGACCAGGCCCTCGCGCTCCAGCTCGCGGTAGGCCTTGAGGACCGTGTTGGGATTGACGGCGGTGGCCTCCACCACCTCGCGGGCCGTGGGGAGCCTGTCCCCCGGCTCCAGCAGGCCCAGCCGGAGGGCCTGCTTGGTCTGCTGGACGATCTGGACGTAGGTGGCGACGCCGGAGCGCCGGTCGATGCGGTACTCGACCACTCGTACAACCACCCTTTCACTAATTGAGTAGTGAAAGGGTGGTGGAAGGGGTGCGGCAAAGTCAAGCGCGATCCTGTGAACCGATGCGGCCGGGCCGTCCGATGAGGAGACGTGAGCGAAACGAGAAGCGACGGGGAGCTGCTGCGCGCCGTCGCCGCGGACGGCGACCGGCGCGCCTTCGAGGAGCTGTACCGGCGGTACGCGCCCTGGCTGACCGCGCGTCTGCGCGGCCGCTGCGCCGACGCGGGTGTGGTCGACGACGTCGTGCAGGAGACGTTCCTCGCGATCTGGCGGGGCAAGGCCCGCTACCGCGAGCAGGGCCACGGCGAGGACGCGGCCGGATGGCTGTGGCGCATCGGGTCACGGCGGCTGATCGACGCGCTGCGCGGCGACGGGGCGCGCGGCCGGCTGCGGCAGGCGCTCGCGCGGCTGCGCCACCGGGACGAGGCGTCCGCGGAGGAGCGCGTGCTCGCGGGGGTGGAGCACGGGGACCTCGCGGGCGCCCTGGTCCGGCTCTCGCCGGAACTGCGGGCGGTCCTGCAGGCCACGGTCATCGACGGGCTCACCACCCGCGAGGCCGCCGTCCTGCTCGGAATTCCACCGGGCACGGTCAAGACACGGGCGATGCGGGCCCGGAAACAGCTGCGGGAGGCGCTGGCATGAGCGGGCGGGTGTGCGATCGGGGCTGCGGCGCCGTGGGCGGGTACGGGGACGGCCGTGGGGGTGGGCGCGGCGGGCCGCCGGGGTCCGCGGGCGCACGGGCCGGGGCGGAAGGCGCCGGCCGGAGCGCGCGGGTGTGCGATCGGGGCCGTGGGCCGGTGCGGGAGGTGACGGTATGACGTGGCATGTCGCCGAAGAGGATCTGCGGACCTACGCCCGCGGTGAGCTGGCGCCGCCGCTGCTGTGGTCGGCCGACGCCCACCTGGTGGCCTGCGCCGAGTGCCGCGCGGTGCTCGCCCGTAGTGCCGACCGTGCCCGACTCGACGCGGGCTGGGAGCGGCTGGACGCCGAGCTCGACGCGCCCCGGACCGGCCGGCTGGAGTCGCTGCTGGTGCGGCTGGGGATCGCCGACCACACCGCACGGCTGCTCACGGCCACCCCGGTGCTGCGCCGCTCCTGGCTCGCGGCGGTGGTGTTCCTGCTGGTGGCGACGGTCGGGGCGGTGTACTCGGCCGGTTCGCCCACTCTGTTCCTCGCCCTCGCGCCGCTGCTGCCGCTCGCCGGGGTCGCGCTCGCCTACGGGCCCGCGATGGACCCGACGTACGAGATGGCGGTCGTCGCCCCGCTGCACGGGTTCCGGCTGCTGATGATCCGTACCGTCGCCGTGCTCGCCACCGGCATCGGGCTCAACCTCCTGGCCACGCTGGCCCTGCCGTCCTACGGACTGCGCGCCCTCGCCTGGCTGCTGCCCGCCCTCGCCCTCACCGCGACCGGGCTCGCGCTGACCCCGCGGCTCGGGCCGGTGCTCGCGCCGTCGCTGGTCGGCGGGGCCTGGGTCGCGCTGCTCGCCGCACAGGCGGGGAGCGACGGCCCGCCCGTGCCGTTCACCGCCGCCGGGCAGGGCGCCGCCGCCGTGCTGGCCGCCCTCGCCGTGGGGCTGCTCCTCCTCGTACGTGACCGCTTCGACTTCTTCTCCAGGAGTGCCGCATGACCCCCACCGTCTCCGCCTCAGGGCTGAGCCTCCGCTACGGCGGGACACAGGCCCTCGACGACGTGTCGCTGCGGCTGACACCGGGCGTGACCGGCCTGCTCGGGCCCAACGGGGCCGGAAAGACCACCTTGCTGCGGGTGCTGGCCACCGCCGTGCCCGCCGACCGGGGCGCCTTCACCGCGCTCGGGCACGACCCGGCCTCCGCGGCCGGCCGGCAGGAGGTGCGGCGCAGGCTCGGCTACCTGCCCCAGGCGCCCGGATTCCACCCGGACTTCACGGCCTTCGAGTTCGTCGACTACGTGGCGATCCTCAAGGAGCTGACGGACCGGGCCGCGCGCCACCGCGAGGTGCGCCGCATCCTGGACGAGGTCGACCTCGCCGACGTGCGCGGCAGGCGCATCAAGAAGCTGTCCGGCGGGATGCGGCAGCGCGTCGCGCTGGCGGCCGCGCTCGTCGGCGACCCCGGCTTCCTGGTGCTGGACGAGCCGACCGTCGGTCTCGACCCCGAACAGCGCATGCGCTTCCGGGAGTTGATCGCCCGGGCGGGCGAGGGCCGCACGGTCCTGCTGTCCACGCACCAGACCGAGGACGTGGCGATGCTCTGCCACCGCGTGCTGGTGATGGCGAGCGGCCGCATCCGCTTCGACGGCACCCCGGCCGAGCTGACCGCGCAGGCCGCCGGCCGGGTGTGGAGCAGCGCCGAACGCGACCCCGGTGCGAAGGCCGGCTGGCGCACCGGCACCGGCTCCTTCCGCAACGTCGGCAGCCCGCCCGACGGCGCCGACCTGCTCGAACCCACGCTGGAGGACGGCTACTTGCTCACCCTGGACGACGCCGGCACGGAGGTGGCCGCATGACCGCGACACTGGAGGAGACCCCGGTCGCCGTGCGCGGCACCGGGACCCGGCACTCCTGGGCGGCCGTCTTCGCCCTCGCCCTCTTCGAGGCGCGCCGGCTGCTGCTGAGCGTGCCGGTGCTGCTCGCCTTCGCGGCGTACGCCGCCTGGATCGTGTGGCAGACCCCGGACTTCGAGAACGGCTTCCCCGCGCTCCAGGACGCCGACCGGGCCACCCAGGGCACCCCGATGCTGGTCGGCCTCGCGGTGCTGGTCTCCGCCAACCGCGCGGTGCTGCGCTCCCGGCGGCGCGACACGGAACGGCACTTCGCCGTCACGGTGCTCCCGCAGTCCCTGCGCACGGCGGCCCACGCGCTCGCCGTCGTGCCGGCCGCCGTGCTCACCGCCGCCGGCGTGCTCGGCCAGTTCGGCTGGGCGGCGCTGCGCCCCGGCGCGGTCGGCAGCGGTTCGCCCGCCGAACTGCTCGTGGGGCCGCTGACGGTGCTGCTGTTCGGGATGCTCGGCGTGCTGCTGGCCCGGCTGCTGCCGTCGCTGATCGCCGCGCCCATGCTCATCGTGCTGCTGCTCCTGTTCTTCGTCGGCGGAGGGTTCCCGGCCGGCAGCGGTGAGCGCGGCACGCGCTGGCTGGCTCCGGTCGTGACCGTGGCGAACGCCAAGGCGCTGCCGTCCGCTCTGCTGGACCGGCCCGCCGCCTGGCACGCCCTGTACCTCGCCGGGCTCGGCCTGACCGTGGCGCTGCTCGCGGTGCTGGCGGGCGGCGGCCGCGGCTGGATCCTCTCGGGCGCCGTGGCGGGCGCGGTGGCGCTCACGCTGACCGGCGGCGTCCTGCAGACCGGTGCCCTGCCGGCCGCGACCACGGCGGCGCGGGAGCGGGTCTCGGTCTCCCCCGAGAAGGAGCAGATCTGCGTACGGCGCGAGACCTCCACGTACTGTGCCTACCCGGAGTGGGCGCCCCGTGCGGACACCTGGGCCGCGGTGGTGCACGACGTGCAGTCAGCGGCCGGCGGCTCCGCCCGCACCCAGCCCCTCGTCGTGCGGCAGCGCATCGACGTCCGCTACGGCCTGGACAGCGACGCCGCGATCCAGCCGTCCGCCAACCCGCACCAGGTGTCGGTCGGTACCGGCTGGGGCGGCAACCGGGTCCCCGAGTTCTCCGCCGCCGTCGCCGCCGTGCTGGTCACGGGCGACGAGAAGGCGGCCGGCTCGCTGTGCGACGGCCGGATGGTCACCGTCATGTGGCTCGCCCTGAGTCATCTGCCCGACCCGATGACCTCACTGCGCAACGTCCGCCTCGACGACAGCGTGACCGGCTCCGCGATCGTCCTGTCACCGACGGACCCGATGGACATGACGGCTGGTCAGACCGACGTCGTACGGGAGCTGCTGGGCCGTCCGGCCGCGTCGGTCGCCGCGCGTGTGCGGGCGCACTGGGCGGAGCTGACGGCGCCGAAGGTGACGACCGCGCGGGTCGCGCGGCTGCTGGGCGTGACCGCGCCGAAGGCGGCCGACACGTGCGAATGACACGGGAGTTGGCGCCGCCCGCCTGGCGCGCGCTGCCCTGGCGGGCACCGGCGGCGGGGGCCGGCCTCGGGCTGCTGATCGTCGGAGCGCCGCGGCTGGCGGGCGGCACGCCGGATTCCTGGCTCGCCCTGACCCTGCTGCGCGCCGCGATCCTCGCCCACGCGCTGGGCCTGGCCTTCCTCCTGGACGATCCGGCCCGCCACACCACCGCCACGGTGCCGGTCCGGCGTGCCCTGCGCACGGTCCTCAGGCTCGCGCCCGTGGTGCCGGTCACCGCCCTGTGGTGGACGGCCGCGCTCCTCCTGGTCCCGGAGCGGGTGCGGCCCCCGGTGGGCGCCCTCACCCTGGAGGCGGCGGCCACCTGCGTGCTGGCCCTCGCGGCCGGCGCGGCGGCCGTCCGCCTGACGGACGCTCCGGCGCCGGGCCCCTCGGTGGCGGCGGCCTTCCTGTTCACCGCCGTGGTCGCCCCGCTGCTCCTGCCGGGTCGCTGGGCCCTGCTGGTCCCGGTCGGGGACGAGCGCTGGGCCGCGGCGCACCACCGGTGGGCGGCGGTGCTGGTCGGGGCGGCGGTGCTGTGGGGCCTGTGCCTGCCGGAGCCGCTGCGGCGCCGGGCGGCGGCCGCCCGGATCAGGTTTCCGTCCGGTACATCAAGTCCGTCTCGTACGTGATGAATCCCAGCCGCTCGTACACCGACACCGCCGCCTTGTTGTCCCCGTCGACGTAGAGCATCGCGGCCGGCAGCCCCTGGGCCGCCAGGTGGCGCAGGCCGATCGTGGTGAGGGCCTTGCCGAGGCCGCCGCCCTGCGCGCCCGGCCGGACGCCGAGGACGTACACCTCGCCGAGCTCCTCCGCCGCGTGGACCTTCGTCCAGTGGAAGCCGACGAGTTGCCCGCCGCGGAAGGCGAGGAAGAAGCCCGCGGGGTCGAACCACGGCTCGCCCATGCGGTCTTCGAGGTCGCGCTGGGTGAGGGAGCCCTGCTCCGGATGGTGGGCGAAAGCGGCGGAGTTGACCGCGAGCCAGTCGGCGTCGTCGGTGCCGGGCACGAAGGCACGGACCGTGACGTCCGCGGGGAGGACCGGCTCGGGCAGGTTCAGATCGCGCAACGACCGCCGCATCTGGCGCAGTTCGCGGAAGAGGGTGAGCCCGAGAACCTGCGCGAGGTGGCGGGCCGCGGCGTGCCCGCCGTGCGCCCAGACCCGCAGCCGCTTGCCGGAGGCGGCCAGCAGCGCCGAGCCCAGCGCCCGCCCGTGCCCCTGCCCGCGGTGCGCGGGGTGCACCACCAGCTCGGCGGCCGGCGCCTCCACCGGGTCGGTGTCCTCCAGCTGGGCGTAGCCGACGAGTTGGCCGCCGGCGCTGAGCAGCAGGTGGGACACGCCCTCGCGCTCTCCGCCGCGCAGTTGGAGCCGGCCCTGTTCCGACACCGCCTGCTGGCCGTCCTCACGGGCGGCGTCGGCGAGCAGGGAGAGCACGGCCCCGGTCTGCTCCGGGGTGAGCACGGAGTAGGTCTCGATGGAGCGGTTCCGGCCGGGCCGGGCGGTGTCGTCGCTGGTCATGCGTATGAGGGTAATTGGCGGGACCCGCAAAGTGGGGGTCAAGGGAAGGGCAAAGGGAAACCAGGATGTAACCGCCCGTCCCTTTTCGTGCTACGCGCGTTGACCCTATTCTGCGCCGGACGGTCCACTTCCTCAGCAGACCCACAGGGGGGCGTATGTCAGCCACTTCCCAGCCGAGTCCGCGCCGCAGACGGGCACTCCGTCTCGTCGCCGCGGCCGCCGGTCTCGCCACCGCCGGCGCGCTCGCCGCGGCGCTTCCGGCCGACGCGCACGAGTCCAAGGGCGGCGGCCGCCACCACGGCCCGGGCCGCTACCAGGACGTCCAACTGCTCTCCTTCAACGACCTGCACGGCAATCTGGAGCCGCCGACCGGCTCCTCCGGGCGGGTCACCGAGCTCCAGCCCGACGGCACGACGCAGACCGTCGACGCGGGCGGTGTCGAGTACCTGGCGACCCATCTGCGCCAGGCCCGGGCGGGCCACCCGTACTCCATCACCGCGGCCGGCGGCGACATGGTCGGCGCCTCCCCGCTGATCTCGGGCCTCTTCCACGACGAGCCCACCATCGAGGCGCTGAACAAGCTCGACCTGGACGTCACGTCCGTCGGCAACCACGAGTTCGACGAGGGCGCCGGGGAGTTGGCGCGCCTGCAGAACGGCGGCTGCCACCCCACCGACGGCTGCTACACCGACAAGAGGTTCAAGGGCGCCGACTTCCCGTACCTCGCCGCCAACGTCCTCGACGAGAGGACGGGCCGGCCGATCCTCAGGCCGTACTGGGTCTGGAAGAAGAAGGGCGTCAAGGTCGGCTTCATCGGCGTGACGCTGGAGGGCACCCCCGGCATCGTCTCCGCCGAGGGCGTCAAGGGCCTGAAGTTCAAGGACGAGGTCGAGACGATCAACAAGTACGCCAAGGTGCTGCAGAAGCAGGGCGTGCAGTCGATCGTGGCGCTGATCCACGAGGGCGGCTTCCCCGCGTCGGGGGCCTACAACTACGACTGCGACTCCGCGGGTCCGGGCAGCGGCGTCTCCGGCCCGATCGTCGACATCGCCAAGAACATCACCCCGGCCGTGGACGCCCTCGTCACCGGCCACACCCACACCGCCTACGTCTGCACGATCCCCGACCCGTCGGGCAAGCCCCGCATGGTCACCTCGGCCGCGTCCTTCGGCCGCCTCTACACGGACACCACGCTGACGTACGACCGCGTCACCGCTGACATCGCCCGTACGTCGGTGAGGTCGGCGAACCGCGTGGTCACCCGGACCGTAGCCAAGGCGCCCGACATGACCGCGCTGATCGGCAGGTGGAACACCCTCGCGGCGCCGATCGGCAGCCGGCCGATCGGCTACATCTCGGCCGACGTGCCGAACACCGGCACCGAGTCCCCGATGGGCGACCTCATCGCCGACGCCCAGCTCGCCTACGGCAAGGAGCTGGACCCGGAGACCGACCTCGCGCTGATGAACCCGGGCGGCGTGCGGGCGGGCCTGACCTACCAGGCCACCGGCGGCGAGGGTGACGGCGTGGTGACCTACGCCGAGGGCTTCACCGTCCAGCCGTTCTCCAACACCGTGAACCTGCAGGACTTCACCGGCGCCCAGCTGGTCCAGGTCCTCAAGGAACAGGTCAGCGGAGAGAACGCGAGCTCCCCGAAGGTCCTCCAGCCGTCGTCGGGCCTGACGTACACCCTGGACCTGACGAAGACCGGCGCGGACCGGGTGGTCACCGACTCCATCAGGCTGAACGGCGCCGCGATCGACCCCGCCGCCACCTACCGCGTCGCGACCAACAGCTTCCTCGCCGGCGGCGGCGACGGCTTCACGACGCTGGGACAGGGCACGAACGACCTGGTCGGCACCGACGACCTGGCCGCCCTGGAGCAGTACATGACGGCCAACTCCTCGGCGTCGAGCCCGATGTCGCCGCCCGTGCCGGACCGGATCACGATCGTGGGCTGACGGGTGTGGGCCGCGGGTGGGGGACCAGGGCGCGGGGCCGCCCGTCGGATAAGTCCTGTGTGAATACGGATTCGGTTCCCGGGCCAGTCTGAGATTTTATTTTCAGAGGCAACCCACATCGAATCTTATTGATATCCAAGGTGAATCGTCTTTTTCTCCTTCGGTGATGTCGTAGTGTTTTCCATGTCGAAAGCGAACGGCGCTACCGCGGTAAATCAAGGCGATTCGCACACGGAATACACAGAGAAAGGCAGACTCCCATGAGCTTCCACAAGATCGCCCCGGTCAAGAAGGCCCACAAGCCCGCCCCGGCCCCGAAGAAGAAGGCGCCGAAGAAGCCGGTCCCGAGGCGTCCCGTCGGCCACCGGCACTGATGTCCCCGCGAGGCGGGGCCACCGGCTTGCGTCGAGCGTGTGCTCGCGCCGGTGGCCCCGCCTCGGCCATGTCCGGGGCCCGGTGTCCAGAGCCCGGTGCGCCCCGTGTCCCGTGCCCCGTGCCCTGTGCCCGAGAGGAGTTGACCATGAACGAGGTCCGGGCGGCCTTCGGCCGCTTCTGGCCGCTGACCCGCGGCGACCGCGGATGGCTCGCCGCGGTCGTCGGCTGCGTGGTGGTGTCCGCGCTCGCCGAGACCGCCTCGATCCTGCTGTTCGCCGAGCTCACGGACCATGCCCTGAAGGCCGGTTCGCTCTCCGCCTTCTGGGGCCCGGCCGGCGCCTGGCTGGCCGTCGCGGTGCTCGGCGCGTTCGTCGGCTACCTCGGCAACTCGCTCGCCACCTGGACCGCCGAGAGATTCGTGCTGCGGCTGCGGGCGGGCGTGTTCCGGCACGTCCAGCGGCTCCCGCCGCACTTCTTCCAGCGGCACCGCCGCGGCGACCTGGTGGAGCGGCTGACCGGTGACGTCGAGGCCATCGAGGAGATGGTCGTCTCCGGCGTGGTCGGCACGGTCTCCGCCGCCTTCTCGGCCGTCTTCTACGCGGCGGCCGCCCTCTGGCTGCGCTGGGACCTGGCCCTGGCCACCTTCGTCCTCGTGCCCCTGTTCCTGCTCGCCGCCCGCCGCTTCTCCGGCCGCATCAGGTCCGCGTCCCAGGACGAGCGGGTCGCCGACGGCGCGATCACCTCCGTGGTCGAGGAGTCGCTCGGCAACATCGTCCTCACCCAGGCCTACAACCGCGGCCGGGACGAGGAGCAGCGGCTCGACCGCGAGGCCCGCGCCTGGATGCGGGCGAGCGTGCGCGGCGCCCGGCTCGGCGAGATGTACGAGCAGTTCGTCGAGGTCGTCGAGACCCTGTGCGTCCTCGCGGTGATCGGCCTCGGCGTCTGGGAGATCTCGGCCGGCCGCATGACCCTCGGCCGGCTGCTGGCCTTCGCCGCCTTCATCGGCCACCTCTACCCGCCGGTGCGCAGCCTCGGCCGGCTCGGCCTCACCCTCACCGCCGCGACCGCGGGGGCCCAGCGCCTGAACGAGGTCCTGGACGCGCGGCCGTCCGTCACCGACCCCGCCGAGCCGGTCGCCCCGTGGCCGGTGCGCGGCCGGGTCGCCCTCCACCACGTGTCCTTCCGCTACCCCGCCTCCCCCCGCGCCTGTCTGCGCGACGTGACCTTCACCGCGGGCCCGGGCGAGCTGGTCCTGGTCACCGGCTCCAGCGGCGCCGGCAAGTCGACCCTGTCCAGGCTGCTCACCCGCTTCTACGATCCCGCGCAGGGGGCGATCACTCTCGACGGCGTCCCGCTCACGGACGTGAACCTGGAGTTCCTGCGCGAAAACGTGGCCCTGCTGCCGCAGGAGACGCTCGTCCTCAGCGGCACGATCCGCGAGAACATCGCCTGCGGCCGGCCCGGCGCGAGCCACGCGGAGATCGAGCGGGCGGCCCGGGACGCGGCGGCGCACCACTTCATCGACGCTCTGCCCGAGGGCTACGACACGCCCATCGCGCCCGGCACGGCCGCCCTCTCCGGCGGCCAGCTCCAGCGCATCGCCATCGCCCGCGCGATGCTGCGCCCGGCACCGGTCCTCGTCCTGGACGAGCCGACGGCGGGCCTGGACGCGGTCGCCGCACGCCAGGTGGTGCAGCCGCTGCGCAGGCTGACGGCGGGCCGTACGACGATCATGATCACGCACGATCTGAGCCTCGCGCCGGACGCGGACCGCATCCTCGTCGTCGACCGCGGACGCCTGGTGGAGACGGGCACCCACCGGGAACTCCTCGCCCGGCGGGGCGCGTACGCCAGGCTCGCCGAGCCGCTGCCGGACGCCGCGGCCGACGCACCGCCGGCCCACGACGAGACGATGATCCTCAGGTGGTAGCGCGCAGGGTGTAGCCGTGTCCGCGCACGGTCTGGACCAGGCGCGGCTCACCGCCCGCCTCGGTCTTGCGGCGCAGGTACATGACGTAGACGTCGAGGGTGTTGGAGGAGGGCTCGAAGTCGAAGCCCCACACGTCCTGGAGGATCTGCCGCCGGCCGAGCACCCGGCCGGGGTGCCGCATCAGGTACTCCAGCAGGAGGTACTCGGTCCTGGTCAGCTCCAGCCGGCGGCCGCCGCGGGTGACGGCGCGGGTGCGCGGGTCGAGCGTGACGTCCTGGAAGGCGAGTGCGCCGGCGGCCCCTGCCTCCTCGGCCGGCTGCCGCGGCACGCGGCGCAGCAGCGCCCGGACCCGGGCGAGGAGTTCCTCGGGGGCGAACGGCTTCATCAGATAGCCGTCGGCGCCGTTGTCGAGGGCGACGATACGGTCGCCCACCGCGTCCCGCCCGGTGATCATCAGGATCGGCACGGTGCACCCGGAGGCCCGGATCCGCCGCGTCGCCGCCAGCCCGTCGAGGCCGGGCATGGTGACGTCCATGAGGACCAGGTCGGGCGCGTCCCCGGGCACCCCGACCAGCTCGACGGCCGTGCGGCCGTCCCCGGCGAGGAGCGTCTCGTACCCCTCGAACCGGAGCAGCCGCCCGATGCCCTCCCGCACGTCCGCGTCGTCGTCGGCCAGCAGAACCGTTGTCTTGCGCGCCATCCGAACACGGTGGGGCGAAGGGCTGTGCCAGGACTGGCAGACGGGTGTGCGCGAGCTGGGGGATCGTGCCTCGGCGTGGCCGGTTGCGCGGGTCTCCCGGGGCCGTTACGGCGTTTCCGGGGTCTCCGGCGGCGGTGTCGGCGCCCCCGGCAGCCGTACCGTCACCGCCGTGCCGCCGCCCTCGGCGCGTTCCAGGGAGACCTCGCCGCCGACCTGCTGGACGGTGCGGGCCACGATGGACAGGCCCAGGCCCGAGCCGGGCAGGGCGCGGGCGCTGGGGGAGCGCCAGAAGCGGTCGAAGACGTGGGGGAGTTCGTCGGCGTCGACGCCGGGGCCGTGGTCGCGGACGGTCAGGATGCCGCTGCCGAGCTCCACCTCGATCGTGCCGTGCTCCGGGCTGAACTTCACCGCGTTGTCGAGGATGTTGACGACGGCCCGCTCCAGCGCGGCGGGCTCCGCCCGCACGTACCAGGGCTGGAGGTCCGCGGTGATCGTCAGCTCCGGGCCGCGCAGCCGGGCGCGGCGCAGCGCGGCCTCCACGGTGTCCTCCAGCGAGACGACCTGCACGCGTTCGCCGCGCTGGCCCTCCGAGCGCGACAGCTCCTGGAGGTCGCCGATCAGCGCGGCCAGTTCGGTCATCTGCGCCTTCACGGACGCGAGCAGCGCCTTGCGGTCCGCCTCCGGCAGGGGGCGGCCGGTCTCCTCGCTCCGGCTGAGCAGCTCGATGTTCGTCCGCAGCGAGGTGAGCGGGGTGCGCAGCTCGTGCCCGGCGTCCGCGATGAGCTGCTGCTGCAGGTCGCGGGAGCTGGCGAGGGCGGACGTCATCGAGTTGAACGACCGCGACAGCCGCGCGACCTCGTCCTCGGCGTCGTCCTCCACGGGGATCCGCACACTCAGGTCCTCCGTCCGCGCCACCGTCTCCACGGCCTCGGTGAGCTTGTCGACGGGCCGCAGCCCGGCCCGCGCGACGGCAAGCCCGGCGGCACCGGCACCGAGCACTCCGACACCGGAGACGACCAGGAGGATGAGGGCGAGTTCGTTGAGGGTGGACCGGGTGCCCTTGAGCGGGGTCGCGAGGAGTACGGCGACCCCCTTCGAGTCGTTCGTGTCGA
The DNA here is from genome assembly GCF_044767585.1 of Streptomyces sp. NPDC101225. Classification (NCBI taxonomy): domain Bacteria; kingdom Bacillati; phylum Actinomycetota; class Actinomycetes; order Kitasatosporales; family Streptomycetaceae; genus Streptomyces; species Streptomyces sp. NPDC101225. Next base: position 26,403 of record NZ_JBIWOE010000044.1, on the reverse strand, counting down.
CGCCCAGGTACAGGGTCAGCACCCGTACCGAGTTGCCGTCCTCGTCCGTGCCGTCACGGAACAACCCGGCATTGGGCTTGGCGTCCCTGATGACCCTCCTGTCGGCGCCGGTGACCTTGACCGTGCCGGGAGATGTCGGGTCGACGCAGGGGCGGCCCCGTTCCTTGATCGCCTGGACGTAGTCGTTCCGGCCGTGGAACGGCTGGGTGTTCTCCGCCGGGGTCTGCGTGCACCTCGCCAGCAGCGCCTGGACCGTACCGGGACGCCGGGCCATGTCCCGCAGGTCGCCGTCGACCTGTTCGTACAGCTTCCCCTGCACGATGAACCAGCACGTCACCGAAACCGCCGCCACCGCGAAAGCCACGGCGGCAGCGACGAGCATCGCCAGTCGCGACCTGATCGGCAGCGTCTGGAAGCGTCGCAGGACCTTCCTCACTCGGCGCCGCCCTGGCGCAGCACGTACCCCACCCCGCGCACCGTGTGCACGAGCCGCGGCTCGCCGCCCGCCTCGGTCTTGCGGCGCAGGTACATGACGTAGACGTCGAGCGAGTTGGAGGAGGGCTCGAAGTCGAAGCCCCACACGGCCTTCAGGATCTGCTCACGGGTGAGCACCTGCCGCGGGTGGGCCATGAACATCTCCAGCAGCGTGAACTCGGTGCGGGTCAGCTCCACCGGCCGCCCGCCCCGCGTCACCTCCCGCGTCGCCAGGTCCATCCGCAGGTCCGCGAAGGACAGCGCCTCGTCCTCCTGGTCCGTGCCGGCGAGGGCCGCGGCGGCGTAGGAGCTGCGCCGCAGCAGCGCGCGGACGCGCGCGAAGAGCTCGTCCAGCTCGAAGGGCTTGACCAGGTAGTCGTCCGCGCCGGCGTCCAGTCCGGTCACCCGGTCGCCGACGGTGTCCCGCGCCGTGAGCATCAGGATCGGCGTCGTCGTACCGGCCCCGCGCATGCGGCGCGCGGCGGTCAGGCCGTCCATGCGCGGCATCTGGATGTCGAGGACGACCAGGTCGGGCTGGTACACGGTCGTCTTCTCCAGGGCGTCCGCGCCGTCCACGGCGACCTCGGTGTCGTACCCCTCGAAGGCGAGGCTGCGCTGGAGTGCTTCGCGTACGGCCGGCTCGTCGTCGACGATCAGGATGCGCTGGGGGTCACGGTCGCCATCGGCGGGGCTCATGGGCTTCGGGTTCCTCGGGTGCGGTGGGACGGCAAGGGGGCTGAAAGGACCGGTATCTGCTTGAACCTGCTGAATGCCTTCAGCCTCGCATGGTTCCCCGGCGCCGGGTACGGAGCGGGGGTGCGCGCTCAGCCGCGCAGCGCCGCCAGGTGGTTCAGCGGCACCTTGTGCCGGTGCGGGCGGGCCGCGGTGGTGCGCAGGCCCATCAGCTGGGGAACCGCCGCCACCTCGGGCGCCCGGCCCACGGGGGCGTGCAGTTCGTACGCGACCTCGAGGGCCAGTGCGAGGCTCGCGGGGCCGAGGCCGCAGACCGGGTGAAACACCTGCTTGATCATGACGTGCTCCTGTGGGTGCGTGCGGGGTCAGCTGTCGCTGCCGCCCGCCCGGAGAGTGGCCAGGTCGGACTTGACGGTGTTGATCGGGATGGCGAAGCCGAGGCCGACGCTGCCGGCGTCGGAGGACCCCGAGGAGGACTGCGAACTTGCGCTGTACATCGCGGAGTTGATGCCGATGATGTTGCCCGCCGCGTCGATCAGCGCGCCGCCGGAGTTGCCCGGGTTGAGCGAGGCGTCGGTCTGGATCGCCTTGTACGTCGTCGTCGAGGAGCCGGTGTCGCCGTTGAACTGCCGGCCGCCGAAGGAGAACGGCCACTGGTCGCTGCCGCCGCCCTGGCCCTGCCCCTGCCCCTGGTTCTCGTCGGTCGAGACGGTGACGTCGCGGTTGAGCGCGGAGACGATGCCGCTGGTGACGGTGCCGCTCAGGCCCTCGGGGGAGCCGATCGCCACGACGGTGTCGCCGACCTGCACCCCGCTGGAGTTGCCGAGGGTGGCGGCCTTGAGGCCGGAGGCGTTCTCCAGCTTGATCAGGGCGAGGTCCTTCTTGCTGTCGGTGCCGACGACCTTCGCGGTGTAGCTCTTGCCGCTGCTGGTCGTCACCTTGATCGAGGAGGCGCCGGAGACGACGTGGTTGTTGGTGACGATCTCGCCGTCGCTGGTGATGATCACGCCGGAGCCGGTGGACTGGCCGGCGTTCGAGGCGGCGTTGATCTCGACCACGCTGGGGCTCACGGCCGCGGCGATGGTGGCGACGTCACCCTTCTTGCTGGAGGGCACCACGCTGGTGCTGGTGCTGCTGGAGGCGACGGTGTCGCTGCCGGTGAGCTGCTGGAAGGCGTACGCCGTTCCGCCGCCGACGGCCGCGGCGACGATCGCCACGGCGGCCAGCAGGGCGACGGGGCCCCGGGTCCGCTTCTTCCGCCCCGCGGCCGGCGCGGGCCCGCCGAAGGCGGGGTCGGCGGCCAGGGTCGCCGTACCGCCGCCGTTGCCGTCGCCGCCGTAGCCGGAACCCTCGACCGTGGCCGGCTGCACCGGGGCGGCCTGCTGTGCCGGCGCCTGGGGCACCGGCGGCTGCGCCGGCGGGGGCGGCCACTCGGGGTTCACGGGGGACGGGGCGGGCTGCTGCCGGGGGTACGCGTGCTGCTGCTCGCCCTGGTAAGGGTTCTCGTACTCGCCGCTGCGGCGGAAGCTCTCGGTCATGTGGAAAAGCTTGTCCCGCGACCATGAGAGCCCGCTGAGTGCCACCTGAGAAGCCCGGCAGAACCTCGTTTGCCCGATATAAAGACGCGGCACGGCCGGGGCCGGAGGGAAACGAGGCGTTGCCGTGACAGGAGACCACGGCGGACCGCGGCAGGGCGTACGGCGGTGCCGCTCAGTCCTCGCAGCCGCAGGACCGCCGTACCACCAGGCTGGAAGGGAACTGCTTGAGCCGCTCCCGCCGGGAGCCCGCCACCCGCAGCCCGTCGTCGAGCACGAGGTCCACGGCGGCCCGGGCCATCGCGGAGCGGTCCGAGGCGACCGTGGTCAGGGGCGGGTCGGCGAGCCCGGCCTCCTTGATGTCGTCGAAGCCGGCCACCGCCAGCTCGCCCGGCACGTCGATGCGCAGCTCGCGCGCCGCCCGCAGCACGCCGATCGCCTGGTCGTCGGTGGAGCAGAAGATCGCGGGCGGTCGCCGGGGCCCGGCGAGGATCTCCAGGGCCACGCGGTAGGCGTCGTAGCGGTTGTAGGGCGCCTCGAAGAGCCGGCCCTCGGCCGGGATGCCGGCCTCCTCCATCGCGCGCCGCCAGCCCTCGACGTGGTCGGAGACCGGGTCTCCGACGACGGGGGTCTCGGCGGTGCCGCCCATGCAGGCGACGTACGCGTAGCCGTGCCCGAGCAGATGGCGGACGGCCTGCTGGGCGCCGTCCAGGTCGTCGATCACCACGGCGACGTCGTCGATGGCCTCGGGCCGCTCGTGCAGCAGCACCACCCGGGCGTCCCAGGCCTCTATCTCGGCCGCCGCCAGATCGTTCAGGGCGTGGCTGACGAGGATCAGCCCGGACACCCGCATGCCGAGGAAGGCCCGCAGATAGTGGACCTCGCGCTCGGCCACGTAGTCGGTGTTGCCGACGAGCACCATCTTCCCGCGCTCGGAGGCGGCCTGTTCGACCGCGTGTGCCATCTCCCCGAAGAAGGGCTGGCGCGCGTCCGGGATGATCAGGCCTATGAGGTCCGTGCGCCGCGACGCCATCGCCTGGGCGACCCGGTCGGGCCGGTACCCCAGCTCCTTGATGGCGGCGAGGACACGCTCGCGCGTGGCCGGGGCGACCGGCCGGGGTCCGTTGTTGATGACATAGCTGACGACGGCGGTCGAGGTCCCCGCCAGCCGTGCCACATCATCCCGAGTCACCTTGGCCACGCGCGGAGTCTACGCGGATATACCCGCCCCGGGCAGGGCGGGAGGGGCATCCCCCGGGACCGTCCGTGCGGAACCGATGCCCCCGTCGGCGGCGCGCTATGCCTCCGCCGTCACCTCGGCTTCGTCCCGGACGGCGGCTTCGTCCGTACTGTCCTGCTTTGCCCGGTCCGCCGTGGTCTTGTTCTCCTCGGAGGAGCGATCGCCCTTCTCGGGCGTAACGAATCGATAACCGACGTTCCGGACGGTTCCGATCAGCGACTCGTGCTCGGGGCCGAGCTTGGCGCGCAGCCGCCGTACGTGGACGTCGACCGTGCGGGTGCCGCCGAAGTAGTCGTAGCCCCACACCTCCTGGAGCAGCTGTGCGCGCGTGAAGACGCGGCCCGGGTGCTGCGCGAGGTATTTCAGGAGCTCGAACTCCTTGAAGGTGAGGTCGAGCACCCGGCCCTTGAGCTTGGCGGAGTACGTCGCCTCGTCCACCGACAGGTCGCCGTTGCGGATCTCCATCGGGGAGTCGTCGTTGACGATCTGCTGCCGCCCCATGGCGAGCCGCAGTCGCGCCTCCACCTCCGCGGGGCCGGCGGTGTCGAGCAGGACGTCGTCGATGCCCCAGTCGGCGGTGACGGCGGCCAGACCGCCCTCGGTGACGACGAGGACGAGCGGACAGCCGGGGCCGGTGGAGCGCAGCAACTGGCACAGGCTGCGCACCTGGGGCAGGTCGCGGCGGCCGTCGACGAGGATGACGTCGGCGCCGGGGGTGTCGACGAGGGCGGGCCCCTCCGCCGGGGCCACGCGCACGTTGTGCAGCAGCAGGCCGAGGGCGGGGAGCACCTCCGTCGACGGCTGGAGGGCGTTGGTCAGGAGCAGCAGAGAACTCATACGTCTGGTTCCTCCTCGGTCCCTGCGAGGACGTGTGCGGTGCGTCACCTGCTCTGCGATCCCGAAGGCCCCGTACACCAGCGGTCACCTGGAATTTCCCGGCCGTTCCCGCTTCGTATACAACGCGTCCGAAAGCACAAAAGGACCCGGGGGCTACGCTGCCCGAGTCCTCTGCCCAGCAGAATAGCCCACATGAGCATCACTCCGGCAGGTCATGTGGCGCGTTCCACCGCTCGTCCGCATCCCGAGACGGTCACTCGCACGCCTATGCGGACGTTTCTGACCACGGACGACCGGGTGCCGATCGATGCCGTATACGATCCGCCCGCTCGTGCGCCCGAAACGCCCGGGACACCCTCCCGCGGCCTCGTGTTCGTGATCGCGCACGGCTTCACGGGCGACGTGGACAAGCCGCACGTGCGCCGCGTGGCGGAGGCGTTCGCGCAGTACGGGGCGGTCGTCTCGTTCTCCTTCCGGGGCCACGGCGCGTCCGGTGGGCGCTCCACCGTCGGCGACCGCGAGGTGCTCGACCTGGCGGCCGCGGTGCGGTGGGCCCGCGGGCTCGGCCACACGCGCGTGGTGACCGCCGGCTTCTCCATGGGCGGCTCGGTGGTGCTGCGGCACGCGGCGCTGTACGGGCCGGGGCGCGAGGGGCGCACGGATGCGTCCACGGATGCGGTGGTTTCGGTGAGTGCACCGGCCCGCTGGTACTACCGGGGCACGGCCCCTATGCGGAAGCTCCACTGGCTGGTAACGCGTCCCGCGGGCCGGCTGGTGGGCCGCTACGGATTCGGTACGCGCATCCACCACCGCGAGTGGGATCCGGTGCCGTTGTCGCCGGTGGAGGCCGTCCCGCGGATCGCTCCCACGCCGCTGCTGCTCGTGCACGGCGACCGCGACGGATACTTCCCGCTCGATCACCCCCGCATGCTCGCCGCCGCGGCCGGTGACCACGGCGAACTGTGGATCGAGGGCGGCATGGGGCACGCCGAGCACGCGGCCGCGGACGAGCTGCTGGAACGGATCGGGGACTGGGCCGTCGCACGGGCGGGCTAGCCTGACGGGGTGGACAGCCGACCGGCTGCCCGTGGACCGTCACGTGAGGAACCGGATGCCAAAGGTCACGGTGCGCTTCTGGGCCGCCGCGAAGGCCGCGGCCGGGGTCGCCGAGGAGCCGTACGACGCGGCCACCCTCGCCGAGGCGCTGGACGCCGTGCGCGAGCGACACCCGGGTGAACTGACGCGCGTCCTGCGGCGATGCTCGTTCCTCGTCGACGGCGACCCCGTGGGTACCCGCGGACATGAGACGGTACGGCTGGCCGACGGCGGCACGGTCGAGGTGCTCCCGCCGTTCGCAGGAGGGTGAGGATGACCGATCAGCCGTACGACCCGTATCAGCAGCCGCGGCAGCAGGCGTGGCCCGGGCAGCAGCAGCCGCAGCAGGGGTACGAGGGCCACGAGGCGTACGACGACCCGTACGCCGCCCAGCAGTACACGCAGCAGTGGCAGGGGCAGACGTGGGACGCCCGGCCCGCGCCCTCGGCGATGTCCGGGGCGGAGACGGCGTACCTGCCGGCGCAGCCGCCCCAGCCGGCCGCCCACCCCGACTCCCAGCCCCAGCCGCAGTGGCAGCAGGAGCCGCAGCCGCAGCCCGAGTCGCAGTGGCGGCAGGAATCGCAGCCGCAGCCGCAATGGCAGCAGGAGCCCCAGCCCCAGCCCCAGCCCCAGTGGCAGCAGGCGTCACAGCCGCAGCCGCAGCCCGAGCCCCAGTGGCAGCAGCGGCCGCAGGCACCCGCGCCGGCCGCCCCCGCCGCCTCCCCGGGCGCGGGCTACGGCCCCGCCACCCTCGCCGGCAACGCCCGCGTCACCGACGCCCAGCGGGCCCGCCTCGAGGGGCGTTCCCCGATCATCGAGCCGGGTATGCAGCCGGCCGGGCTGACCGCCCTGCTCGGGCTGCTGCTGGCGGGCACGGCGGCGGTCGGCTCGTACGCCCTGCTGGTTCCGCTCGTCGTGCTCCAGGCGGTCACCGCCGCGGGCTGGTTCCGGCTGAACGGCATGTGGCCGGCCCGGCAGGGCATCGCGCTGGCGTTCCTCGGCGCGCTCGCCGCGGACGTCGCGCTGCTGGTGGCGGGCCGGGCGAACGGCCCGGCGGCGATCCTCGGCACCCTCGGCGTCTGGGTCCTGCTCTCCCTCGTCCTCCAGCTGCGCTCGCACGCGGACCCGGACGAGCGGATGTACGGCCTGATGGCGGGCGTCGCCTCGGCGGCGCTGTCCATCGTCGCGGCCGGGTTCCTCGCCGCCTCGGCCGACGCGGCGACCGTCGGCGCGGCCGCGGTGGCCGTGGCCGTACTGGCCCGCGCCCTGCCGCTGCCCACCCCCGCGTCGGTCGTCGTCTCGCTGCTCGCCGCCGCGGGCGCGGGCATCGCGGCCGGAGCGATGAGCGGCTTCGGCCCGAAGGGCGCGCTGCTGGGCGCGGGGGCCGCGGTGTGCGCGCTGATCGGCCACCGGGTGGCCAGTTACGACTACCCGTCGAGGTTCGTGCACTTCACGGCGGGTGTCGCGCTGCCGCTGACGGCCGCGGCGCCGGTGGTGTACGTACTGGGGCGGGCTCTCGGATAAGGCCTGCCGTGCCGCGGCGGCTCCTGTCACAGGTGATCGACAATTCCCGGTCGGCCGCCCACCCCAGGGTTACGCTCGCGCTGGGCGGCCACCCGGTCGTCGGGACCACTCGTGAACGTCCGGCCAGGTGGGGGAAGATCGCATGCGCGCGCTGCGAATACTGCTGATCGTCGTCGTGATCCTCGGCGGCCTGTTCGTGGTGGCGGACCGGGTCGCGGTGTACTTCGCCGAGGAGGAGGCCGCCTCCAAGGTGAAGACGACCGAGAACCTGGCCTCGACCCCGGACGTGTCCATCAACGGCTTCCCCTTCCTCACGCAGGTCGCCTCCGGGAAGCTGGACGACGTCGAGGTCGGCATCAAGAACTACGAGGCCGACACCGGCAGCGGCGGCAGCGGCGGCCCGGCGACGATCCGTATCGACGACCTGAAGGCGCACATGAAGGGCGTCTCCTTCTCCGGCGACTACAGCTCCGCCACCGCGACCAGCGCCACGGGCACCGCGACCATCGCCTACGACGAACTGCTCAAGGCGGCCAGGTCGCAGCCGACGCAGATCGTCAGCGGGGTCACCGCCCAGGTCGTCGGCCTCTCCGACGGCGGCAACGGCAAGATCCGGGTCGACGTCAAGTTCCGCACCCCGCTCGGCACCCGGACCTACCCCGTGCTCAGCACGGTGGCCGTCCACGGCGACGACGTGCAGGTGCACGCCGACAACCTGCCCAAGCTGGTCGTCGACCTCGCCGACTCCCGCGTCCGCGCGATCACCGACTTCAAGCAGACGATCGACCAGCTGCCCGGCGACGTGAAGCTGGACAGTGTGCGGGCCGCGCGGAACGGCGTGGAGATCACGGTGAAGGGTTCGAACGTCAGGCTCGCGGGGTAGGACGTCGGGCGGCGCCGACGGTGACCGCCGGCTGTCCGAAACGCGAGACGGCGGCGTCCGCGCCGTAGCCGTGCTGACCGATACATCCGCCCGTGAGCCGTGCCGCGCCGGTCCGGACCGAGATCGTTTCCCGCATTCTGGACGATCGCGTCTCACCATACGACACACCGGTGACATGCCGGGCTGTCCGTCCCTACGATCGACGGCATGCAGTGCTACTCGAGCGTCCTCCAGCCGCGGGGACAGGCGGATCTGACGAAGCGGCGGGCAGTCGACCTGTGCCGCGTCGCCGCCATGCTCTGTCGCACCTTCTGAGCGGAAGTTCGACTTCCGCATTCCTGCCGCCCTGACCAGGGCACCTCTGCGCGCCGCCGCCTGCGCCCGCGCAATCTCGCACTCGCACGCCCCGCCGTAACTGCCCCGGAGGAGAGAAGAAGATGAGCCGCAGCGACGTCCTCGTCGACGCCGACTGGGTCCAGGAGAACCTGGACTCCCCGACCATCGCGATCGTGGAGGTGGACGAAGACACGTCCGCCTACGAGAAGAACCACATCAAGAACGCGATCCGCATCGACTGGACCAAGGACCTGCAGGACCCGGTCCGCCGCGACTTCATCGACCAGGAGGGCTTCGAGAAGCTCCTGTCGGCGAAGGGCATCGCCAACGACACGCTGGTGATCCTCTACGGCGGCAACAACAACTGGTTCGCGTCCTACGCGTACTGGTACTTCAAGCTCTACGGCCACGACAACGTCAAGCTGCTCGACGGTGGCCGCAAGAAGTGGGAGCTGGACGCCCGCGAACTGGTCGAGGAGGTCCCGGAGCGGGCCGCCACCGACTACAAGGCCAAGGCGCAGAACACCGCGATCCGTGCCTTCCGCGACGACGTCGTCGCCGCGATCGGCTCGCAGAACCTGGTCGACGTCCGGTCGCCCGACGAGTTCTCGGGCAAGCTGCTCGCCCCGGCCCACCTGCCGCAGGAGCAGTCCCAGCGCCCGGGCCACGTCCCGACCGCCCGCAACATCCCGTGGTCGAAGAACGCCAACGACGACGGCACCTTCAAGTCGGACGAGGAGCTCAAGGAGCTCTACGCCGACGAGCAGGTCGACCTCGCCAAGGACACCATCGCCTACTGCCGCATCGGTGAGCGCTCCGCGCTGACCTGGTTCGTGCTGCACGAGCTGCTCGGTGTCGAGAACGTCAAGAACTACGACGGCTCCTGGACCGAGTACGGCAGCCTCGTCGGCGTTCCGATCGAGCTCGGCGCCAACAAGTAACCCGACCAGCCCGCAACCCGACCAGCCCGTAAACCGACCGGCCTTCCCTCCGGTCAGACCCCTCTTGGAGAAAGACATGTGTGGAGCGAAGGCCGGCGGCCCGGACGCCTCGACGATCAAGCCCGGTGAGACCACGATCCAGGGCCAGGTGACCCGCGACGGCGAGCCGGTGACGGGCTACGTCCGTCTCCTGGACTCGACCGGCGAGTTCACCGCGGAGGTTCCCACCTCCGCGACCGGACAGTTCCGCTTCTACGCGGCCGAGGGCACCTGGACGCTCCGCGCCCTGGTCCCCGGCGGCACCGCCGACCGCACGGTCGTCGCCCAGCAGGGCGGCCTGGCCGAGGTCGCGATCGCGGTCTGACCGCTTGACCGCTTGACCGCTTGTTCGCCTGTTCGCCGAAGGGCCGCACCCCTCCCGGGGGCGCGGCCCTTCGCCGTCCCCGGCGCCCACGACGTACCAGCGCCCGCGGGCCTACCCTGGAGTCATGTACGCACGGCGACGGCACACGTACTTCGCCATGATGGGCACCTGCATCGGGTTGTTCGTCCTGGCGTGGGGGGTCGTACGTATCTGGTCGATCCCGGCGGCCGTGGGCATGTGCGTCGTGGCGATGCTGATTCCGCCCGTCGCCGCCATGGTCGCCAACCGCCGCGGGCCCGAGGACCGTTGGTGGGACGACCCGTCCGGCGACCCGACGTCCGACGAGTGGTGGGACGAGCTCGACGGCAAGAAACGGCCCCGGTAGCCCGCCCACCGCAGCCCACGGCAGCCCACGCGGGGGCTCAGTAGACGAGCGCCTGCGTCTCGTCGCCGAGGGCTTCCTGCACGAAGACCTGCGCGCCCGCGATCCGGACGCCCTCGATGACGTCCTTCTCGGTGATGTCCCGCCGCGCGGCGCACTGCGTGCACAGGGTGACGTGTCCGCCCGCCAGCAGCGAGTCCAGCAGGTCCGGCAGCGGAGCGGCGTGCGGCAGCTCGAACTCGGCCGCGCGCCCCGGCAGCGCGAACCAGGCGGATTCGCCGGTCAGCCACACGGAGACGTCGACCCCGCTGGCCACGGCCACCGCCGCCACCGTGAACGCCTGCGAGCACCGCTCGGGCGCGTCGGCGCCCGCCGTCACCTTGATCACCAGCTTCTTGGCCATGGTCGAATCGTAATCAACGCGGCTACAACCGCGGCCTCCGGCCATGAGTCTCCTGTGAGCACGCATACGGAATGCGTGCTTCTTGTTTGTGGGGGGACGTGTTGGAAGGACCCGAAGAGCCCGAAGAAGCGGTCGACGCGCAGGTTGCGCCGATGGCGCCGGATACGCCCGCCGCGTCTGCCGCGCCCGCCGCGTCTGCCGCGCCAGCCCGCCGTGGCCGCACCACGCTGCTCGTCGTGGGCGCCGCACTCCTCGGCGTCGTGGCGGGCACCTGCACCGGATACCTGATCCAGGCCGGCCGCGAGCCGACGAAGCTGCCGCCGCTGTCCCAGCCGACGCTGGCGCAGTCGAAGGGCAAGGCACCCGAGCCGCTGTCCGCCGCCCAGGACCGCCAGGTGCGGGCCGACGGCGACCTGCGCAAGCTGCTGCTGAAGAAGCCGGCCGGCACGAAGACGGCGGACTGGATCCCCCGCGACGGCTGGATGAACCTGGCCGAATTCGCCGAGACGTACGGCAAGTCCGGCACCATGTTCAACAACCTCATCACCGACGAGTTCCGCCGCGCGGCCGTCATCGGCTGGCAGGTGGGCGGCCACCAGACGGTGGAGATCCGGCTGATCCAGTTCCGCCAGGACGAGTCCCTGGAGGCCGCCGACTCCAGCGACAACAACCAGTACTGGGCGGACCGCAAGCCCGACATCGACAGCTGGCCCATCCCCGGCACGGGCAGCGGCACGGCGTACGTCCTCCACCGGCCGGAGACCAAGGCCGGCTTCCTGCCGATTTACGGCGCGGAGGCGTACGCCTACCGCGGTGACATCGCCATGGAGCTCTGGATCTACGACACCAAGCCGATCACCAAGTCCCGGATCATGGACCTGGCCAAGCGGCAGATGGAGCGGCTGTGAGCAAGCCCCCCACCAACCCGACAGACCCAACACCCGAGCCCGAGCCCGCCCCCGAGCCCGCACCTGAGCCGGCCCCTCGTCCGGCACCTGAGCCCGCAGCCGAGCCCGTCGCCCGGCCGACGGCCGAGCCCGCGGCCGAACCCGCGCCTGGGCCCGCAGGCAGGCCCGCGCCTGAGTCCGCGTCCGAGCCGGCGCTTGAGCCTGTGGCCGACTCCGTGCCCGAGCCCGTCGCCCAGCCGGTGTCTGAGCCGGCCGTCCAGCCCGCGGCGGAGTCCGCGGCTGGGTCCGTGGCCGAGTCGGTGTCTGAGCCGGCCGTCCAGCCCACGGCTGCGTCCGCGTCGGAGTCCGAGTCCGCGCCCCAGCCCGTCGCCCAGCCAGTGGCTGAGCCCGCCGTCCAGCCCGAGCCCGAGCCCGAGCCCGAGCCCGCGTCCGAGCCCGAGTCTGCGCCCGCGCCCGGGGCTGACCAGGAGCCCGTTTCTCAGGTGGTCGGGAAGGGGCGTTCTCGTGGGCGTATCGCCGTCGTCGCGGGGAGCGTCCTGCTTGCCGCGGCCGTGGTCGCCGGCGTCGCCTGCACCGTCGTCACCGTGAACCGCGCCGACCGCGACGCCGGTGCGGCCGTCTGGAAGTTCCCGGAGCCGAAGAGCATCGACGACCAGAAGGAGGCGCCCGCGAGCGGGCTCTCCGGGATGCTCGTGAAGTACGCCGACGGCTGGAAGCGCGGCCCGGACCTCGGCGAGTACCCCGCCGACGCCCAGTTCAGCGGCGCCCAGGCCACCGCCCTGCGCAAGGAGGCGCTGCGGAACCTGCCGCGCACCCAGCGCAGGCAGCTGGAGAAGCTGATCGACAAGCAGCACATCCAGGGCATGGCCATGCGCAGCTACGTCAGGGAGGCCGGCAGCTCCTTCTTCACGGACACCGCCACGGCCGTGACCATCGAGCTGTCCCAGATGCGGAACCAGGCCGCCGTGCGCGACATCTCGACGTCCCAGAACGCGTTCCTCGGCGGCCTCGACATCTTCCGCAAGGGGCCGAAGATCAAGGGCTACAAGGACGCCGCGTGCTTCCTGCCGCCCAAGAAGTCGGGCTCCCACGAGAAGCTCGACTCGATGCTCTGCTCCGCCTACCGGGGAGACGTCCTGGTCACCGTCACCGCGTACGGAGTCAAGCCCTTCGACGCCGAGGGGGTCGCGGCGCTCCTCGAGAGCCAGCTCGACCGCATCGCCGAGCCGGGAGAGGCCGTATGACCGAACAGACCGAGCCCACCGTCCAGACCGAGCCCACCGCACACCCCGAACCGGCGGTGTCCACCGCGCAGGCCGAACCGGCGGTGCCCACCGCGCACCCCGAACCGGCGGAGCCCACCGTCCAGACCGAGTCCCAGGCCGCCGTAGTGCCGCCGGTGCAGGACCCGCCCCCCGTGAAGAAGGACCGCCGTGTCCTGCGTGCCGTCCTGCGCTGGACCGCGGCCGTCGTGGTGTTCGCGGCCGCCGGTGCCGCAACGGCGTACGGCATCACCGGGATGGAGCGGACCGACGTACCGGGCCTGGCGACGCGGTCGGACGGCCGCTGGGACTACCCCACGCTCGTGAAGCCGCCGCTGCCCTCCGGCAGCCCGGCACCCTTCGACGAGCGCAACCCGTCCGGTACCCACTACGCCGACCTGCGCGCCCTCGTGCTGCCCGCGCCCAGGGGAGCGGTGGAGGACAAGAAGCTGCGAGGCACGGACGGCTGGCTGGCCACGAAGGACTTCGTGGCCGAGTACGCGGAGAAGTACGTCCGGGACCAGTTCAGCCAGACCTTCGTCGACAACGGCCTGCGGCACATCGCGGCCCGCGGCTGGACCACCCCGGACGGCACGCACACCCGCGTCTACCTGCTGCAGTTCGGCACCGCGGCCGTCGTGGACGAGCTGATGCACCGGGACGTCGCCCCGGCCGACGGCCCCCGCGAGCAGCTGCGCGGCGCCGGCACCTCCCTCTTCGACGACGACTTCCCGTCCGAGGCCCACGACGACAACATCCCGTACTCCGTGTACGTGGAGTCCAAGCCCTACGGCGCCGAACAGGTCCGGCAGGGATACCTGTCCGCCGGTGACGTCCTCGCCGTGATCGTGCAGTCGAGGAAGGGCGCGGCGAAGGCCGTACCGTTCCGCCAGACGGTGGCCCTGCAGAGCGAGCTGCTCGGCTGACTCCCGCATCGGCGTACCTCGCACGGAGGGGCCGCCCCCGGCCGCGTAAGCTGGGGGCGGCCTTTGTACCGCTCGTCCCTCAACCAAGGAGCACCCCGTGCTTGAGGCATTCTTCGAAGCCCTGCTGGTCCTGGTCTGCGTCGGCGTCCTCGCCTTCGCCGGGCTGACCGTGAAGAAGCTGTACCAGGGCCAGCGCTGACCCCCATCAAGGAACTGCCGACCCCATGATCGAGATCCCGTCCGACCTCCACAAGGACCTCGTCCCGCTCGCCTTCCTGCTCGGCAACTGGGCCGGCGCGGGCGTGCACGACTTCCCCGGCTCCGAGAAGTGCAACTTCGGGCAGGAGGTCACCTTCACCCACGACGGCCGTGACTTCCTGGAGTACCACTCCCGCACCTGGGTCCTGGACAACGACGGCAACAAGGTGCGGCCGCTGGAGTCCGAGTCCGGCTTCTGGCGCGTCGACGCCGACCGCAAGGTCGAGGTCACGATGACCCGCGACGACGGCGTCATCGAGATCTGGTACGGCGAACTCGCCTCCCAGAAGCCGCAGATCGACCTGGTCACCGACGCCGTGGCCCGCACGGCCGCCTCCGCCCCGTACTCCGGCGGCAAGCGCCTGTACGGCTACGTGAAGAGCGACCTGATGTGGGTCGGCGAGAAGCAGACCCCCGAGGTCGAGCTGCGCCCCTACATGTCGGCGCACCTGAAGAAGGTCGTCACCCCCGAGGACGTCGAACGCTGGGCCAAGGCCCTTCCCGACGACATGCCTGACGACGGGATCGCCTTCTTCAAGTAGCTCTAGACTCGTCGGTGTGGTGAGCACCGACTGGAAGAGCGACCTCAGGCAGCGCGGCTACCGGCTGACGCCGCAGCGGCAGCTTGTCCTCGAAGCCGTGGACACCCTTGAGCACGCGACCCCCGACGACATCCTCGTGGAAGTGAGGAAGACGGCGTCGGGGGTCAACATCTCCACCGTGTACCGCACCCTGGAGCTCCTGGAGGAGCTCGGCCTGGTCAGCCACGCCCACCTGGGGCACGGCGCGCCGACGTACCACCTCGCGGACCGCCACCACCACATCCACCTGGTCTGCCGGGACTGCCAGAACGTGATCGAGGCCGATGTGTCGGTGGCCGCGGAGTTCACCGCGAAGCTGCGCCGGGAGTTCGGCTTCGAGACGGACATGAAGCACTTCGCGATCTTCGGCCGATGCCGCGACTGTTCCCTGCAGGGTTCAACTACCGAGTCGTAGGCTTGTGCCCATGAAGAGCCCCCTGCTGTCCCTGCCCGGCGCCGTCCCCGCCGAGGGCGCGGACGAAGGCGTAGCCGCCCACTACGGCGATCTGTTCCGCGAGCAGCGCGCCCTCGCCGACGGGTCCGGCTTCGTCGATCTCTCGCACCGCGGCGTCGTCACCGTCACCGGCGAGGACCGGCTGAGCTGGCTGCACCTGCTGCTCACCCAGCACGTCGCCGACCTCCCGCCCGGTCTGGCCACCGAGGCCCTGATCCTCTCCGCACACGGCCATATCGAACACGCGCTCTATCTGGTCGACGACGGGGAGACGGTCTGGGCCCACGTCGAGCCCGGCACGCAGGACGCGCTCCTCGCGTACCTGGAGTCGATGAAGTTCTTCTACAAGGTCGAAGTCGCCGACCGCACGGCCGAGTTCGCGGTGGTGCACCTGCCGGCCGGTTCGATCGCCGAGGTCCCGCAGGGCGTCGTCGTACGCGAGACGCCGTACGGCCGCGACCTCTTCCTGCCGCGCGCGGACCTGGAGTCCTACGCCGAGAAGGCGGGCCCGCCCGCGGGAATCCTGGCCCACGAGGCGCTCCGCGTCGAGCAGCACCGCCCGCGCCTCGGCTTCGAGACCGATCACCGCACCATCCCGCACGAGCTGGGCTGGATCGGCAGCGCGGTGCATCTGCAGAAGGGCTGCTACCGCGGCCAGGAGACCGTCGCCCGCGTCCAGAACCTGGGCAAGCCCCCGCGCCGCCTGGTCTTCCTCCACCTGGACGGCAGCGAGGTGCACCTGCCCACCCCCGGCACGGAGATCCGCCTCGCCGACGACGAGCCCGACGGCCGCAAGATCGGCACCATCACCACGTCCGTACGCCACCACGAACTGGGCCCGGTCGCCCTGGCCCTGGTGAAGCGGAACGTTCCGGTGGACGCGAGGCTCCTGGCCGGAGAGACGGCGGCGGCGCAGGAAGTGGTCGTCGAGCCGTAGCGACGGCGCCCCTGGGGCTCACATCTCCAGCAGCACGGTGAACGGGCCGTCGTTCGTGAGCGAGACGCGCATCTTCGCGCCGAAGCGGCCCGTCGCCACCGTCGCGCCGAGCGCGCGCAGCCGGGCCACGACCTCCTCGACGAGGGGCTCGGCGACGTCGCCCGGGGCGGCCGCGTTCCAGGTGGGCCGGCGTCCCTTGCGGGCGTCCCCGTACAGGGTGAACTGACTGATGACGAGCAGCGGTGCGTCGATGTCGCTGCACGACTTCTCGTCCTGGAGCATGCGGATCGACCAGAGCTTGCGGGCGAGCTGGGCCGCCGTCTCCTTGGTGTCCTCATGAGTCACCCCGACCAGGACGCACAGCCCCTCACCGGTGATCTCCCCGACCGTCTCGCCGTCCACGACGACGTCCGCGCCGTCCACTCTCTGCACCACTGCACGCATACGACCATCATGCCGGGCCGTTCACGGGAGACCGCACCGGCATTCTTTTTGCTCCTTACCCCCCCATCTGGGGCCGATCGGGGGCACTCGGTCACATAGCGGCCACTTGGGGTGGCACGATGCTTCCACACGCCGGTCGAGGGGACGGTAGAGGCACATGAGCACATCGAGTACCGGGCAGCAGCCCCCTGGGGCTGTCCCGTTGATCGGAACGGGGGAGCGGATGACCCTGCGGCCGCCCGTGCAGCGCACCGACAGCCCGGGCCCGCAGCTGCCCGCCGGCCCGCCGGAGCACGATCTGACCACGCTGAGCCTGCCCGAACTGCGCACCCTGCGCCGGGACGCCCAGCGCGACGAGGCCGACCTCAGCTATGTGCGGCGGCTGCTGCAGGGCCGTATCGACATCCTGCGCGCGGAGCAGGCGCGGCGGTCGCCGGCGGGCGCGGGCAGCGTGGTCGAGCGCCTTCCGGAGATCCTCACGGACGCCCCGGCCCGCCAGCGCTCCTCCGCCCGCCACGTCACGCTGGGCACGCCGCACAACGAGGAGTACCGGCGCCTGGCCGCCGACATGCTCGCCGAGGTCGAGCTCTCGGACCTCAGCGCCCGCACCGACCTGGAACTGACCACCGCGATGGCCCGCCTGGTCCGCTACGAGCAGCAGGTGTCCCGGCGACGCCACCGCCTCCAGCGGACGGCGGACGACTGCAGCGCGGAGATCGCGCGCCGGTACCGGGACGGGGAGGCGCAGGTCGACGATCTGCTGACGTGACGCGTGGCCTGCGGGGGACGGGCGGGGCGAGTGGGCGTGGCGCGGGCGGGCGGGGCGAGCGGAGGAGTGCCGGCGGGCCGGCGGGGCGAGCGGAGGAGCGCCGGGCGGGCCGGCGGGCGGCGGGGAAAATCGGGCGACACCCCAGCGCCGTGGATCTACGGTGATCCCATGACCCGCGCGCACTCCGACATAGACGTCCGTCCGATCACCGAGGCCGAGCTCCCGGAGTGGCTCCGCGCGGTGAAGACCGGCTTCCTGCAGGCGCCGACCGTCTCCGAGGAGGAACTCGAGGCCCGGCGCGAGCGCTTCGAGGCGAGCCGCTACCTCGGCGCGTTCGACGGGGGCCGCTGCGTGGCGACGTTCCGTTCGTTCGAGCAGGAGGTCACCGCGGTCGGCGGCACCCCGGTCACCGCCGACGCCGTCTCCGGCGTCACGGTCAGCGCCACCCACCGCCGCCGCGGCCTGCTGACCCGGATGATGGGCCAGGACCTCGCGGCCGCCAAGGAGCGGGGCGACTGTGTGGCCACCCTGATCGCCGCCGAGTACCCGATCTACGGCCGCTACGGCTTCGGCCCGGCCACCTCGGCCGCCGAGTGGACCGTCGACGTCCCGCGCGCCGGCCTCGACCCCCGCTGGTCCGGGCCGGAGGACGGCGGCCGCATCGACCTGGTGAACGGCGAGGAGGTCCGCAAGCTCGGCCCCGAACTGCACGACCGCGTCCGCGCCGCCACCCCCGGCGTGGTCAGCCGCAGCGAGTGGTGGTGGCGGCACAACACCGGCGTCCTGCGCCTGGACCCGAAGTGGACGGAGCCGTTCTACGCCGTGTACCGCGCGGCGAACGGCGAGGTCGAGGGTTTGACCGCGTACGTGGTCGACGACAAGTGGGGCGACGCCAACCAGCCCCAGGACACGGCGACCGTACGGGAGCTGCTGGCGGCGACCCCGGCCGCCCATCGCGCCCTGTGGCTCTACCTCTGCTCCATCGACTGGGTCACCCACGTCAAGAGCGGCCAGCGGGCCCCTGACGACCTCCTCCCGCTCCTCCTGCCGGACGCGCGGGCCGCCCGCATCACCTCGGCCTCGGACTGGCTGTGGGTGCGGATCCTGGATGTCGTACGGGCGCTGGAGTCGCGGGCGTACGAGGGCGCGGGCTCCCTGGTGCTGGAGGTCGCCGACCGCGCCGGTCTGACGGGCGGCCGCTACCGGCTGGAGGCGTCGGCGCAGGGCGCGTCCTGCGCGCCGACCACCGAGTCCGCCGAACTCACCCTGGACGTCGGCGATCTGGCGCGGCTGTGGCTGGGCGACGAGTCGGTCACGCGGCTGGTGGCGCTCGGCCGGGTCCGGGAGGAACGAGCGGGCGCCGCCCTGGTGGGCGACGCCCTGCTGCGTACGTCCAGGCGCCCGTGGTGCCCGGACATGTTCTGAACTCCCCTTCTTCAGGCGATTGCTGACTCATCCGTAGCTGTTCGGTTGTGGCGGTGCCGTTGTGCCTGTTGAGGTGTGGCTGTGCTCTTGAGTTGTGGCTGTGCCGGTGGAGCTGTTCGGTTGTCGGTGTTCGGTTGTGGCTGTGCTGGTGCAGCTGACCAGGCTCCCGGCTCCCCTCCGGAAGGGAGCCCGGCCAGCCGGATCCTGGGGGCCGGCGAACCGGCCGGGCTCAGCCGGACTGGGCGAGCAGCATCACGAGGATGACCGCGCCGAGGCCGCTGATCGCCGTGTTCCTGGCCTTGAGTCCCACGGACAGTGCGACGAACGCGATGATGCCCAAGGGCCCGTACTTCCACTGGATGAGCTGCTCGAATCCGATGGCGAGGGCGGCGGCGGCAAGGGCGATGAGCGGCATGACGGTCCCTCCTTCGGGACGGTGAGGCGGACCCCGTGGTTGCGGCCAACCCTCCTGAAGTTTGACCATGTTCCTGAAGTTGGCGACCAACTTCACAGTACTTATCTGCCCTTGGAGACGTCTTATAACCACCTCTTCTGGAACTGCCCAAAGATGGCGGGAAGTTGTAGGGTTTGGTCGTGGACCCGAAACATGCCGCCGTCAACGGGCGGAAGAGGTCACAGCGGTCACAGACGTCACCGACGTCCCATCAGGATGTGGCCGACGAGCTGCGCGCCCGCATCAGGTCGGGTCAGCTGCGACCGGGTCAACGCATGCCTACACAGGCCACTTTGGCGGACGAGTTCGGTGTCGAGCGCGGCGCCGTACGCCAGGCACTGCGTATTCTGCAGTCGGAGCACCTGCTGACCAACGTATCCAAGGGAAGTCCGGCGACGGTGGCCGCTGACCTGGGCCTCGGCAAGGCGCTGAGCGGTCCGGGGGCTCCGCCGCTGCCGACGATGGTGGCCCTTGCCCCGCGCATAGAGGACGCGTTCGCGGCCCCGCACGTCGAGATAGACGCCCTCTGCCTGACCTCGGTCTCCCTGACCCTCGCCATCGGCGAGCCGCTGCGCCGGATCCACGAGGGGCGACTGAAACCGGCCAAGGTCGACGTCCGTGTGCTGCTGCCCAGCCGCGACATCGAGCTCGCCTTCCCGACGCCGGTCGATCCGTCGGCCGACGGCAAGCTGCAGCGCCGCTGGCTGGCCCAGCGCAACGCCCAGGGCCAGGTGCTGCGGCACAACCTGCTGGCGCTGCGCGCCACGCACGGCATCGACGTGAACGTCACCTTCCGCGCGCTGCCCTTCACCCCGCCCGTGAAGTTGTACCTGCTCAACGGCATGGAGGCGCTGTTCGCGTACTACACCCTCACGCGGCGCGAGGAGGAGGTCGACCACGAGCACCTGGAGATGTACGACGCGGAAGGCACCCAGTCGATGCTGTTCGCCTTCGCCCAGGGCGCCGGCCTGCGCGACACCACCTTCGTCGAGCAGTCCCACCTGTGGTTCAACGCACTGTGGGAGACGATCAGTTCGGAGCTGGTGCTCACGAGCTGAGGTCTCCCACGGTGTCCGACCGGTCCGTGTCCACGCTCATAGAGCGGGCCCCGCGACCAGCAGGGCGAGCACGACGGCTCCGATCGAGCTGACGGCCGGGTTCTTGGCCTTGATGCCGATGGTGAGCAGGAGCAGGCCGATGATTCCGCTGGCGCCGTAGCGCCAGCTGATCACCTGATCGAAGCCGACGACGAACACGGCGGAGAGGAGGGCGAGAGCAGGCACGGTGGTTCCCCCTTCAGGCTGCGCGGGCGGGACGATGCGGTGGGGGGGTTGTGCGAGGGGAGCAGAGGCGGACTCAGACAGGAAGCAAACCTTCCGCCAACTCCTGGAAGTTGGCAGCCAACTCTGATGTAGTTGTCCCCGCTTGGCACCCACTCATAAACCAAGCTGCAAACAACTCCCTGTAGATGGATCGAAGTTGTAGCGTTTGGTTGTGACCCAGGAGAACGTGGCAGTGAACGGCAGCAGAAGGCTCTCCCCCCAGGAGATCGCCGACATCCTGCGGGAACGCATCCGCTCCGGCGACCTCAAGGCAGGAGACCGCCTGCCCACCCAGGCCGAACTCGCCGACGAGTTCGGAGTGGAACGAGGCACCGTCCGCCAGGCCCTGCGCGCGCTCCAGGAAGACGGCCTGCTGAGCAACGTGAGCAAGGGAAGCCCGCCACGGATCGCGGCACCGCCGGCGCCGGTTGGCGAGCCCCAGCCGACGATGGTCGGGCTGGCACCGCGGATGACGGAGGCGTTCGCGGCACAGCATGTCCGTGTCGACGCCGCGTGCCTCACCGCCGAGACCCTGATGCTGGCCCTGGGAGAACCCATTCGCCTGATCCATGAGGGCCGCATCCGCCCGAAGTCGATCGACGTCCGCATCCTCCTCCCCTCGCGCGACATCTCTCTCGCCTTTCCCGTCCCGGTCCAAGGACGGTCCGACGACGACCCGGTCCACGAACGGTGGCTCGCTCAGCGCAACTCACAGGGGCACGTGCTGCGTCACAACCTCCGCTCGCTGCGCTTCTCCCACGGCATCGACGTCAACGTCACCTTCCGCGCGCTGCCCTTCACCCCGCCCGTGAAGCTGTACCTGCTCAACGGCGCGGAGGCACTGGTCGCGTACTACATGATCACGCGCCGCGAGGAGCCCACGGACGCCGGCACGATGGACATGTACGACGTCCTGGGCACCGAATCGCTCCTGTTCTCGTTCGAGAAGCGGGCGAGCCAGCGCGATGAGGCGTTTGTGGAGGAATCCGAGAAGTGGTTCAACGCCCTCTGGGAAACCATCACGACGGACCTGACACTCTCCTAGTGACTTCTGAAACGACGCAGACTGAGCCGGTGACAGAAGAGACCGAGAACGACACGGAGAAGCTCCGAGAACTGATCACACACGCACGCGTCGTGCTATGGGACTTCGACGGCCCGATCTGCCGCCTGTTCGCCGGTCACTCGGCGGAGAAGGTGGCCGCCGACCTCGCGGGCTGGCTCGAGAGCCGCGGCCTCCACGGCCTGCTGACGAAGTCCGAACTGAAGACCCTGGACCCCCACGTCGTGCTGCGCGCCGTGGACCGCCGGCATCCCCGCAGCGATCTGGTCGCGGAACTCGAGGAACGCCTCACCCAGGAGGAACTGCGCGCCACGGCAACGGCGTTGCCCACGGCCTACGCCGACCCCCTGATCCGCACCTGGAGCGCGATCGGCTCACGCCTGGCCATCACCACCAACAACTCCCCACGGGTGGTGCGCACCTACCTGGAGGGCCGCGGCCTCACCTCGTGCTTCGCCCCCCACATCTACGGCCGCACCCAGGACCTCCACCGTCTCAAGCCGGACCCGTACTGCCTCAACCGCGCCCTGAACGCGATGGGCGCGTCACCGTCGGCCGCCCTGATGATCGGCGACACCCCCTCGGACTTCGAAGCAGCGCAGAACGCCCGTGTCGCGTTTCTGGGCTACGCGCGTAACGAGGACAAGGAGAAACGGTTGCGCGACGCGGGCGCCACGGCGATCGTGACCTCGCTCGAACAGGTCCTGCGACTGCTCAGGGATCAGGCTTGAGTCATCAGCAGCGCGAAGACGACTGCGGCAGCCACGGCGACCCTGGCGTGTCGAGCCCGGATACCCGCGCCGATCAGCAGCAGAAGCAGCACACCAATGACACCTAGTCGCGCCTGGGCCTGTAACCCCAGAACCACTTGGGCGAGCTCCCAGCACACCTGGATCAGGAGCATGTCCCCCACCACCCCTTCCACTTACGGCCGACCGATCAACTAGCGGTCCAATTGGACTGCATGGCCTGAGGTTGGTCTGCCCAGTCCGTTTGATCCCTTAACTGACCCGTCCAATCGGCCTTGTTCACATGACTGGAAGTGGTGTGCCAGTGGACTGGGGGCGGTAGTTTCGATGTGTGGACGCACATCAGAGCTCCGACGGTGGCGGCAAGGAGTTCCAGCGGGTATCCGACGAACTGCGTGCCCGGATGACCGACGGCACGTACGGGCGAGGTTCCTTCCTGCCTTCACAGCGCGACCTGGCCGAAGAGTTCGAGGTTTCGCGCGACACGGTCCAACGGGCGATGAAGGATCTGGTCCGAGAGGGCTGGATCGAGTCGCGGCAGGGCAGCGGGTCGCGCGTCATCAAGACGCAGCTCATACAGTCATCCACGCCCAAGGCCAGCAGGACACCGCGGGGGATGACGCTGGGGCCGCTCATCAGCGAGGCATTCGAACAGCCTGAAGTCACCCTGGATGTCTACACGTTGACGTCCGAGTCACTGGACGCGCACATCCGCCTGCAGGCGGAACGTATCCATGGGCAAGTGATCAAGCCCCGGCGAATCACTCTGCGCATGCTGCTGCCTGACGAGTCGTTGGCTCTTCCCTACCCCCGGCTAAGCGATGACAAGGACGACCCCCGCCCCTGGCGGCGCCTTCATGCCATCACACAGCGGCACACGGACTCTCTGCGCGGCCTGCTGAACGACTTGAGGACCGAGAGGCTTGTTGACGACGTCGACCTGCAGATCCGGCGTGCACCGCTGATCCCGTGCTTCAAGCTCTATCTGCTCAACAAGACGGAAGCTCTGCATGGCATGTACGAGGTGATTCAACGTCAGATGGAGCTGGAGGCCGGAGATGTCGTCTCGGCTCTCGATGTGCTCGGGCTTGGTGCGACGCTGACTCATCACGTGAAGGATGTCTCCGACCCCAACGCACCAGGGACGGTCTTCGTGGAAAGCATGCAGAAGTGGTTCGACTCGGTCTGGAACCTGTTGTCCGAATAGCAGGAAATGACCACACAAAGTGGTTACACGGACGTTACCAGTCTTGGGTGGCGCCCATGCCCTAATCCTGTAGGATCCCCGCACCGAGCATGGATTAAACCCCGCAATGAACGGTTGCGGGCTTTCGCGCGTATGAGATGACGAACACGCCGAGTCGTCAACCGTCTCGTACAGAGTGCTGCAGTCGAGTGGCAAACCGCTCGCTCAAGTCTGCCTCTGGCGTGTCGTGACATACATCTTTCATCCTCTTTCATGTCCCATCTCTTCTCGGAGCGGCCTGTGGGTGCACCGCCTGTTCCCACACGCCTTCTGATGGGACATGCCGCTGGCGACATGCGCAGTGGCGTCTACCGGTCCTTCGTGAAAGCCGCAGAAGAAGGAAAGCCGGCCAGCGGTCACCACAACCGGAACTACACGGTGCGGCTACCGGGGGTCGTGGCCCGCCTGCTGGAGCGTGAGCCTGGTACGCGCGTGACCGTGCGGATCCGACGATCCGACGCGCTCCCTGTGGTGATCAGAACCTGGCAGGACGAGGCTGAGATCCTCCACGCGATCCGCGGTGTCCTGCCGCACGTACCAGAGTGCCTCGTCAAGGGGGACGGGTTCGCCATCCATAGCTACGTCGAGGGAGTGCCACTCTCCAGCGTCTGCGGGAACGGTAAACCTGTCGACACGCTGCTGATCAAGGCGCTGACGGGCTTACTCGCCCAGATGGCACAGGTTCGCCGGGTGGCACTCCCGGCGCTGCCCCACACCTGGCCGGCCAACCTGACGGACAGCCAAGGCTTCCTGAAGACTCTCGCCCACCTTGCTGACAAGCAGATCCGGCAGCCCAATTGGCCGGTCTTCGGCGGGCTCTTTGCGGCACTCGGCATCCCCGAGAACGCCTTGGTCGGAATGGCCGAGAGGGTGCCCGCCATGGCCCGGAGGCCGTACAGCCTGCTCCATGCCGACCTGCACCGGGACAACGTGATCATGTCGTACGGCGCTGACCCTCCGCTGATCTGCGTCGATTGGGAACTGGCGACGTACGGCGATCCCCTTCATGATCTTGCGACACACCTGGTGCGCATGCAGTATCCAACCCATCAGTGGCCCGAGGTCATCGATGCTTGGGCGCTCGCCATGCAGGAGATCCGGCCCGCCGCCGTAAACGGTTTGGGTAAGGATCTGCGCCGTTACGTGGACTTCGAGCGAGCTCAATCCGTCTACCCGGACGTCATGAGGGCTGCCAGGTCGTTGGAGGAGTCGCTCACCCAGAAGAGGCTGAACGAGGCGACGGCTGTGGTCCGCAGGGCGTTGGAGTTGGCCGCTGGGCCACTTCGCCTGGCGAACGTACCGAGCGAGCGTGAGATCGAGCGGGCACTCTTTCGGTGGCTGGCATCGCGCAGCAACGGTGACATCAGCGGTCGGGACTGGATCGCGAAGGCTTTCGACTGGGTACCTGACCGGCGTGTTCCCGAGCGTCCCGAGTTTCGGGACTCCGCCGTGCGGGAGGCACTGCTGGCGGAAGGCGCCGCTCAATCGGGCCAGGTGTTCAAAGGCACCGCCCACCTCAACTCGGTCGTGTGGGTGCCAAGCGTGGACTTCCCGGTGGTGGTGCGCCGAAGACTCCCCGAGTTGTGTCGCAGAGAGCCCAGCTTTCTCAGCGAGCACGCCGTGCTCCAAGCTATCGAGGAAGCGACCGGCGAGGTCGCCGCACCGAGGGTCCTGGCACTCGGTGAGAGCTATCCCAAAGACAGCTTCGCCATCCACACCTACGTCGGATCGCGTGACATCGGCCGACCTCCCAACCATCCGGTGCACGGTCTGCTGCCGCATGAAGCGGACGGTCTCGTGGATCAGCTGCGTGCCCTGACGCGGGTCGATTACAAGCGAGTCGATCCGGCAGCCGGTGAAGGGGGCTTTTTCCCATGGCTGAGAGCTCAACTCGTTGCCATCGTCGCTGAGTTGCCTGAGGACTCAAAGCAGTTGGCCAAGCTCCTGGGCCTGCCAGGTGCCGAACGTCTGGAGCAGATCCTTTCCAGGCACGAGGTGAGTCATCGAGAGCCGGGCTTGCTGCACGGCGACCTCAACCCGTGGAATCTCGTTCGCCGCGACGACCACTTGGCGTTGACCATCATCGACTGGGAGATGGCGATCGTCGGTGATCCGCTCTACGACTTGGTCCGGCACATGCATCTGACGCCGACTCGCCCAGAGATCCGAGACCGGATGTTCCGCCGTTGGGAACGGTTGCTACCTGCTAAGTACACTTCAAATTGGCAGCAGGACTGGGCTGTTTACCGGTGGATCGAGATCGTGCGATCTGCCTACGTGGACTTGGATCGCCTTGTGACGGGCGAGAGCCTGGACGCCCCTAACGTGCGGCGAGCCGTTGACTCGTACGCCATGACTCTGGCCGCTGCTACGGCCTCCCTTGGGCTGCGCGTTCGCCCAACGGCAAACCCCTACCTTGCCCGTGCCCTGGCCTAGGGGAGGCAGTTGAGGCGCTTCCGAGATCGGTTCGACCCTGTGGTGGCGCAGTCCTTGTTACTTGGAATGTTCGCCACGGGATTGGCCGCGCCGTTCGTCAAAACGGTGGGCGGCGCCCTGGACGGCAGGCCTATCTCGCAGCTCCGTTCAGCCTCTCCGGGCGTACTGTCTGACCATTTCAAGGAATTGATTTCGTCGGTGAGAGCCCCAGCCGGCGCCTTGGTCAAATACAGTGAAATCGGCAAATTCGTCGGAGACGCTTTCCAAGCCCGTAGGGTCGAAATCGGATTCCTTGGATATACCGGCGAGACTCTGTGTGCAACGCTCTTCACCATCGTTTTGAGAACCCCTTCGAAGCCCCCCGGGGGCAGGGCTGTTGCAAAGTCTTTTGATCTTGCGTGAGAGCGCTGGTCAGGCAAGGCCGAGGAGGTCCAGTGGTCGGCGGAAGCCGTCGTAGGACAT
>NZ_JBIWOE010000043.1:25875-66861 GCF_044767585.1 Streptomyces sp. NPDC101225 | reverse complement strand
CGGCCGGCGCCGGCAAGGGCGGCCCGGGCCCGGCCCTGGACGCCATGACCCGCAAGATCACCGGCGCCCTCGACGCCGCCTGACCCCACCCGCCCCGTGCGCGGCTGCAGCCCGGCTCCGGCGCCCCGGCCCCGGCGGAAGGAAGAGCCGAACCGATGAGCCGGACGCCTCCCCGTCACCTGGACGACGACGGTCCCGTGAGCCGGTAAGTGCCGGTGCCGGAACCGCTGATCTGTGACGTTCCGTGATGGGCGGCGGAGTCTGTCGGGCATACGCGGGCCGGAATGGTGGTGGCCGTTCGCCGAGTGGATAGGGCTCTTCCGTCTGCGCCTCACCCACCCCGAAGTCACCGCGGCCTGGGCCGACTCCGCCTACGGCGGCGAACTGATCGGCTGGTCCCGCTCCTTGCTCAGGAGATGGCGAGTGGAACGAGCCATCTCCTGGGTCATGAGAGCACGCAGAAACGTCCGCGACTACGAACACCATCCGGCTCGCCCCCGCCGTCCTGCACTGACCCGCCCAGGTCGTCTCGTTGGTGTCAGCTGCTGATGTCGGGAACCGGGCTCGACGAATTCGGGGTGCTCGTACGCTGGATCATCTCCACGACGTGCGTCGCCTGCTCCTCGCGGGCCCACAACTGTATGAGTCCCGCGGACGATTCACACTCGATCACCAGTGCCCTGGGCGGAAGCCACAAGCTCTCGCGGAAATTCGCTTCGCGGGCGCGGATGTAGCGCAGATCTGCAGGGAGTTCACGCAGCCGAGTCCACGGCCGGGACGGCTTCCATCGGAACTCGCCTCCGGTCTGCACTCGGCCAAGGCTGTATCGGCGGCGTCCCTCGGCCGGCAGGTTGGCACCGACGTGGAAGAAGACGGCTTCCCCTGCTGCGGCGCGAGCGGCCGTTCGCCGCGCTCGCCGTGCAACGAGAAGTGCCCCGATCACCATGCCGACGAAGGCGCAGAGCCCCGTAATCATGCGCGCAGTAAAACAGGCGGCCGACTTCTTCACCAAGGAGTTCGGTGCAACCTCGGGCCTGACGCCACCCTCACTCGCCCGGTTCCCCGTGACGTGCACGCACTGCGGTACCCCCGGCCTGGCGGAGGGCTTCATCGAGGACGCGGGAGAGCAATCGCGCGGGTACGCGCGCTGGATCGAGGGCGCGCTGGAGCGGGGCATCTTCGGTGGCGCCAAACGGATGGGCCGGCCCCGCCGGCGGATAGAGGCCTACCGCTGCCCCAAGTGCGGGCACCTCGAGCTGTTCGCCACCGAAGAGGTGTGAGCGACTCCGCACATGACGGTGTGCCCGTCCGCCCCGCCAGGCGGGCGCCCGCACGCTACCCGCCGCCCGCGCACGCGGCGCAGGGCCCTGCCCCGGAGACCCCGGAGACCCCGGAGGACCCGGAGGGCGGAGTGCCGCTCGAGGCCGCTTCGACTCCTGGTCCAGACGGCGGTGGTTGGCTCAGCCCCGGCAGCCGCCCCCTGGGAGCATGGAGCGTCATCACGGCCCCGGCGCTCACCCCTCGCCGTCGGCTACACGGCCCACACCGAACCCGGAGGTGCCACGTGGACGTCATGACAGCCCTGCTCACCCGCCCCGCCCCGGCCCGTCTGTCCGGCCCGGCCCCGGGGGACGGGGAACTGCGCTACCTGCTCAAGGGGGCCGCCGCGGCCTGCGGCGAGGGCCCGCATCCCTGGCACTGGATCCTCGACAGCACCGGTGACACCCCCGGAGGCGGGGCGGCGGCCGGCGGGCCGCTGCGGGCCGTGCTGGTCCTGGTGCCCGCCCGCGCCCCGCACCTGTCGGACGGCGAGCGCACCCGGCGCGTCTACACGGCGCTCAACGCGCTCGAACTGCTGCTGCACGCCCGCGGCTACGCCAGCTCCTGGCAGCCCGCCGACCTCGCCACCCGTACCGCCTCCGCCCGCAGCCTGCCCGAACTCGGTTCCGGGGAGAGCCTGTTGGGCCTGCTGACCATCGGCCGCCCGGACTCGCCGCAGGCCCTGGTGCGCCGCCCGCTGGCCGACATCGCCGACCTGGTCTCCCGGCGCGCCGCGCCGGTGGCGGGCGCCGCGGCCCGGTGACGCCACGGTGGGCGGAGCCCGCCGTCCCGGTCCCGCTCACCCGCCGAACCGGCCGCCCGCAGGCACCGCCCATCCGCCGGCGCGCGTAACCGGCCTGCCCACGCGGCCTGTTCTCACTTTCCCAGGAACGAGGCGATGCTCAGACGCAGCCCGGCGCGGCCGAGCCCGTGGGCGATGGCGTGCTGGCGCGGGGTGCCGTAGTGGCGCAACTCCTCCTGGCCGACGCCCAGTCCGAGGACGCGGTGCGGCAGGTCCTGCAGCGCCTTGCCGATCTCCGCGACGGAGGTTCCCGCCAGGCAGGGCTCGACGATGACGACGGACGGGTCGGGCTGGTCGGCCACCGCCGCGCGCAGGGCGGTGTGGTCGAAGGGGCGGACGGTGGCGCCGTACAGGACGTTCACGTCCAGGCCCTCGGTGGCCGCCAGCACGGTGTCGGCGAGCGGGCCGACGGCGATGACGGTGCCCGCCCGGCCGCGGCGCAGCACCCGCAGCCCGTGGCCGAGGGTGTCTGCTTTGCGGACGTAGGCCTGCCGGTTGGCCTGGTTGGACAGCCGGATGTACACCAGTCCGTCGCCGGCGGCCGCCTCGCGCAGTTGTGCCTCGGCCTCGTCGGCGTGGCCGGGCACGTGGATGGTCCAGCCGGGCAGGGTGGACAGCAGGGCGACGTCGCCGGGCGCCTGGTGACTGCGGCCGCCGCCGGCGATGTCGTAGGAGGCGCCGGCGCTGACCAGGATCGCGCCGACGCCCTGGTGGTTGAGGTCGAGTTTGATCTGTTCGAAGGGGCGCTCGATCAGGAACGGGGCGAAGCTGTGGGCGATCGGCCGCATCCCGGCCAGCGCCATGCCGCCCGCGACGCCGATCAGCAGCTGCTCGCGGATGCCGAGGTTGACAACCCGGGAGGGGTGCGCGGTGCGGGCGTCGTCGAAGAGCTTGGCGCTGAGGTCGGCGGTCAGCAGGGCGAGACGGTCGTGGGTGGTGAGCAGGTCCGTCGTGACGTCGACGAAGCGTTCACGCATGACTCCGGGCACGGGCCCTCCTCGGACATCGGGAAGCGGGGGTGTCAGTGGTTGTCGGCGATCTCGTCCACCTCGGCCACCACCAGGTGGGGCCGGCCGCCGCCCGGGGCGGTCAGTGCCGCCTCCAGGGCGGCGTGGTCGCGGCCGTCCACCCGGGCGGTGGACCAGCCCTCGACGGCGAAGCGGGTCTCCAGGCCGCCCGGCCAGCCCTGCGTGGCCGAGTGGTTGTCGATGACGACGGCCCGCAGGCGGTCCAGGCCGGCCCGTGCGGCGTAGGCGATCGCCTCGTGGTTGGAGCCCTCGTCGAGTTCCCCGTCGCCGAGCAGCACCCACACGCGTGGCTCGAGCAGGCCCCGCGCCCGCAGCCCCAGGGCGGTGCCGACGGCCAGCGGCAGCCCGTGCCCGAGGGAGCCGCTGGAGATCTCCACCCCGGGCACCAGCATCCGGTCCGGGTGGTGCCCCAGCGGGGAGCGGAAGGCACCGAACTGCTCGAACTCGGCCGGATCCAGGAAGCCTTGGGCGGCCAGGACCGCGTAGTAGGCCATCGGGCCGTGCCCCTTGGACAGGTAGAACCGGTCGCGGTCCTCGGCCATCCGCGGGCTCACCCGCAGCACGCGGTCGTAGAGCACCCACAGCACGTCGAGGGTCGAGGTCGCCGCCTTCGCGTGCTTCTCGTCGCCGGTCATCCGCGCCATCAGGGCGGGCAGGTCGTCGTAGCGGGCCGTGGCCTGCGTCTGCGTCTGCGTCTGTGTCTGTGTCTGTGTCATGGCGGGGGCTCCAACTCCACAAGGTCCAGCTGTAGATGATGCGTCCGGCCGCTCAGGCGGATGCGGACAGCTGCCCCGCACCGGCGGCCGGTGCATCCGCGTCCGTGCCGTCAGGGCCGTCAGGACCGTCCGTGCCGTCAGGACCGTCCATGGCATCCAGGGCGTCGGGGGTGGTCGTGGCCCGCTGGGTGGCGGCCGCCAGCGGCACGATCAGCGCTCCGGCCGCCAGGACCGCCGCGGCGACCGCGGCCCAGCCCCACGCCCCCCAGGACAGGGCGGCCGCCGAGACGAGGCCGGGGCCCAGGACACCCTGCGCCACCATGTGCAGCTGGAACGTGCCCAGATACGCGCCCTGGGCGTGGTCCGGCGCCAGCCCGTGGGACAGGCCCCACCCGGAGGCGGACTGCTGCAGCTCGGCCAGGGTGAACAGCAGGGTCGCCGCGATGAGGACGGCGGACGCCGTCAGCGCGTTGCCGTAGGCGGCGCAGGCGGCGACGGCGCAGGCGGCGGCCAGCCACAGGCCGGAGCGCCGGGCCAGCCGCGCGGCGCCCGGCACCGTCTCGGCGCCCTTGCTGGCGGGCACCTGGAACAGCACGACCAGGACGGTGTTGGCGATCAGCAGCAGCGGGATGAGGGCGTGCGGGGCGTCGGTGCGGGTGACGGCCCACAGCGGCAGCACGACCAGCAGGAGCGAGGCGTGCAGGGCCAGCGGCGCGGACAGCGCGGTCAGGGCCACGAACCGCACGTCGCGCAGGGCACCGAAGCGGCGTACCGCCCCGGCCGAGGGGGCGGCGGCCGACGCGGTGGCGGTGGTGCGGGGCAGGCGCAGGATGAGCAGCGCGGTGCCCAGCAGCAGCACGGCGCTCAGCCAGGGCAGCGCCCTCACGAGGGTGTGCCCGCCGAGCAGGGCCAGCGCCGTGATGCCGCTGCCGGCGCTGAAGCCGATGTTGAACATGGTGCGCAGCATCGCCCTGACCTGGACACGTTCCGCGGGGGCGATCAGCGCGCCGACGAACGCGCCGAACGTCGGCCCGACGCCGTACTCGACGAAGCCCACGGCGACGATCAGCGCGTAGAACGGTGCCGCGGCATGCACGGCCGGATACAGCGCGAACCCGGCGGCCTGCGCGACGAACAGCACCACGAGCATGCGGCCCGCGCCGAGCCGGTCGGCGGCCGCACCGCACAGGAAGGACGCCGCGAACCCCGACAGGGCCGCGGCCGAGGTGCCCAGCCCCACCTGGGTCGGCGACAGCCCGGAGACGGTGGTGAAGTAGACGACGCTGCCGCTGAGGAAGACCCCCCGGCCCACCGCGTAGGCGAGGTTGACGCACGACAGGAGCCGTTCACGTCCGGGCCGCGGGATCACCGCGGCGGCCACGCGCTGAAGGGAGGGCATCGCTCGTACGCTCCTAACGCATCCGCCGTGCGCCTGCGGCACAGATCCGGCTGAGACGCTATGGGCGCGCGCAACAGACCGGGTCGAGACCGGCTGGAGCCCCGGTCGCGATCCGTACGCGCCCGCCCGCCCGCAACTTAGGCTGCCGCAGCATGAGACACCGGACGCTGGGCAGGAGCGGTCTGCAGATCAGCGAGATCGCCTACGGAAGCTGGATCAGCACCACCGAGGACGCGGCGGAGGCCGTCGCCCGCGAGGCCCTGGACGCCGGCATCACCACCTTCGACACGGCCGACGCCTACGCCGGAACACTCGCCGAGACGGTCCTGGGCCGGGTCCTGTCCGCCACCCGCCGGGAGTCGGTGGTGATCAGCACCAAGGTGTGCGCCCCGGTCGGGCCCGGCCCCAACGACCGCGGCCTGTCCCGCAAGCACATCATGGAATCGGCCGCCGGGTCCCTGCGCCGGCTGCGCACCGACCACATCGACCTCTACCAGGCCCACCGCTACGACCCGCGCACCCCGCTGGAGGAGACGCTGCGGGCCTTCGACGACCTGGTCCGCCAGGGCAAGGTGCTCTACGTCGGTGTCTCCGAGTGGACCGCCGACCAGATCACCGCCGCCCTGAAGACGGCCGCGGACATGGGACTCGACCGCATCGTCGCCAACCAGCCGCAGTACAACATGGTGTGGCGGGTCATCGAGGCCGAGGTGCTGCCGCTGTGCGCCCGCGAGGGCATCGGCCAGCTCGTCTGGTCGCCGCTGGCGCAGGGCCTGCTGACCGGCAAGTACCTTCCCGGTGCGCCGCTGCCGCCCGCCTCCCGGGCCGGCGGCCCGGCCCGCTCGCAGTTCGCGACCGGCGCCCTCACCGACGACGTCCTGCACCGGGTGAGCCAACTCGCCTCCATCGCGGCCGAGTTGGGCATCACGATGCCGCAGCTCGCGCTCGCCTGGGTGCTGAGCAACCCGCACATCTCGTCCGCCATCGTGGGCGCCACCGCCCCGGGGCAGATCACCCAGACGGCCGCGGCCTCCGGCATCGACCTCGACGACGGCATACTGGCCCGCATCGACACCCTCCTCGCCCCGATCGCCGAACGCGACCCGGCCCGCACCCCGGCCCACCCCACCGACTACGCCCGGCAGATCGACCACGACGCAGAGATCGACCACGACGCACAGAACGAGCACGACGCACGGAACGAGCACGAGGCATAACGAGCTCGACGCATCCATCGAGCGCGACCGCAGACGCATCCATCGAGCACGACGCACAAGGAGCCCGCCCGGTGCCCGCCCCACCCCCCACCGCCGCGACCACCGCCGTACGGCTGATCGAGACCGCCGACGCCCCGGCGCTGGCGGCCCATCTCACGCGTGACGCCGCCGAGTTCGCCCGCTGGCAGCCGGCCCGGCCCGAAGGCTTCCACACCGCACCGCACCAGGCCGCCCGCATCGAGCAGCTGCTGGCCACCCACCACGCCGGCGGCGGCTGGCCGGGCGTCATCGTCGCCGGCGGCGCCGTGGTCGGGCAGGTCACGGTGAGCACCGTCCTGCACGGGCCGCTGCGCAAGGGCTTCCTCAGCTACTGGCTGGCCACCACCGCCCAGGGCCACGGACACGCCGCCGCAGCGGTGGCCCAGGTCCTCGACGTGATGCGCGACGAGCTCCGTCTGCACCGTGCGGAGGCGCACACCCAGCTGGAGAACCTGGCCTCGCACGCCGTCCTGCGCCGCAACGGCTTCACCCCCTGGGGCGTCGCCCACGCCCACATCCACATCGGCGGCGCCTGGCGCGACGAACTGTTCTGGGAACGCACCCTGAGCGACGCACCCCCGCACTGACCCCGCAGTGACCGCGGGCGCGGACACGGGCGCGGCGTCCGTGACCCGCCGCGGACGGGGGCCGTCGACGGCCCCCCGGAGCGGGTGTCGACGCGGGCGCCGATGAGTTTCGGTGTGCCCGACGGTCCAAGCCGGCACACCGAACAAAGGGAGAACCCGATGGCCAGGACGCGCCCGTATCCGACGACTCACATCGCCCGTCGCATGTTCGAGCTCCTGGAGCCGATCTGCCTGGTCACCTACTTCGCCGACGAGTGCAACGAGGAGCTGGCCGCACTCGGCCACCGCACCTACTGGGACGGCTACTTCGCCAGCCGCGCCGCGCCGCTGGGCCGGGTGCCGGCCCACGTCGTGCACGCGGCCTTCTACAGCTTCGCCGACGGCGAGGCCGCACGGCACATCCCCAGCGCCTGGGAGACGATCCCGCCCGAGGCCTCCCTCGCCGCACGGCAGCGGGGCAGCGCGGCCTCCCTGCGGCGCATCCTCGGCGACGCGCTGGCCGACTCCCCGGGCCTGGTGCGTGCCGCGGACCTGACCGCCAAGGCCGCGACGAGCGCCCCCACCGAAGGCCGCGTGATGTACGCCGGCATGCGCACCCTCGAGGTACCCGTCGACCCCGTCGCCCGGCTGTGGCATTGCGCGACCATGCTGCGCGAGCACCGCGGCGACGGGCACATCGCCGCTCTCCTCGGCGCGCGCATCGGCGGCACGCAGGCCCACGTGCTCTCCGCCCTGGAGCAGGGCATCCATCCCCCGGAGTCGTTCGGACGCATCCATCACCTGCCGAAGGAGCAGCTGGCCGCGGTCATGGACGGCCTGCGCGAGCGCGGACTCCTCGACGCCGAGGGCCACTTCACCGACGCCGGCCGCGCGACCAAGCAACGCATCGAAGCCCTCACCGACGAACTCGCCGCCCCGCCCTACGACGCCCTGTCGCCCGCCGAACTCGACGAACTGATCACGGAGCTCGAACCCCTCACCGCGGCCCTGGTGGCCGCGGGTTCGCAGTGACACACGGGTTCCGCGTTCCCCGGGGCACGCTGGCGGCGTATCTGAGGGGCGTCGTGCCTGGACACGTGCCTGTGCACGGTGGGTTCCGGTCTCACTCCGCCACAGGCGTCACCGTACGCGCGGTCAGTGCTGTGCGGGGACGTCGAGGTCGTCGAGGAGGCCGCGGATGCGGCGTTCGATCTCGTCGCGGATCGGGCGGACGTCTTCGACGGTCTTGCCCGCGGGGTCGTCCAGGGTCCAGTCGAGGTATCGCTTGCCGGGGAAGACCGGGCAGGCGTCGCCGCAGCCCATGCTGACGACGACGTCCGCCG
Organism: Streptomyces sp. NPDC101225; assembly: GCF_044767585.1. Classification (NCBI taxonomy): domain Bacteria; kingdom Bacillati; phylum Actinomycetota; class Actinomycetes; order Kitasatosporales; family Streptomycetaceae; genus Streptomyces; species Streptomyces sp. NPDC101225. Next base: position 58,431 of record NZ_JBIWOE010000043.1, on the reverse strand, counting down.
CGCGGACGACCTCGTCGGTCCAGGGCTTGGCGAACTCGCGGGAGATGTCGATGCCGCGTTCGCTCATCGCGGCGACGGCTGACGGGTTGATCTCGAAGCCGGGTTCGGATCCGCCCGACCAGGCGACCGCGTTGTCCCCGGCGAGGTGCTGGAAGAAGCCCATGGCCATCTGACTGCGGCCGGCGTTGTGCACGCACAGGAAGAGCACCACTGGCTTGCCGTCGACGTGGTGGCCCTCGACTTTGGCCAGGGCGCGCAGGCGCTGGCGGGCGAAGCGTTCGGCGATGAGCGGGAGGTAGTTGGGAACGGTGCTGCGGCCGGCGAACTGGTCGTAGCTGGTGTGCAGGAACCGTTCGATGGTCTCCTGGCCGAAGGTCCCGTCGAACTCGCGGCTGAGGTGAGCGGCGGCGGTGCGCAGGGCGAGTTGCTGGTCGATGCTCAGGTTGCGGTGCGGGGTGGACGCGGTCTCAGTCATCGCTGCCTCCTGGGGGGCGGACGGCGGGCGCCAGCCGGTCGACCCGGTCGGCGAGATCGCTCAGGGCGTCGGCGAAGGCGTCGTCGGTGCCGGGGCGGGTGGGGTCGGGGACCGACCAGTGCAGGCGGTCGGGGGCCCGGGTACCGAGCTGTTCGTGGGCGTTGTCGCAGACGGCGACTACGAGGTCGTCCGGGCGCAGCGTCTGGTCGATGTGGGAGGTGCGGGCGGGCGTCAGGGAGAGGCCGTGCTTGCGGGCGGTCGCCACGGCGCGGGGATGGACGCGTTGTGCAGGGTCAGTTCCCGCTGAGGCGGTCGGGACGGTGCTGTGGCGTTTCCAGAGGGCGGCAGCCAGGTGGGAGCGGGCGGAGTTGTGGGTGCAGACGAACACCACGCGAGGCGCCGTCCGCAGAGGTGCGGGCACGGTCTCGGTAAGAGCGTGCCCGCGTAGGCGCAGATAGGTGCGCCGTCGGTCTCCTTCGGAACGGGAGCGTTCGATCAGGCCGACCTGTTCGAGCAGCTTGAGGTGGTGGGCCAGGAGGTTGCTGGGCAGGCCCAGCTCCTGGCCGAGTTCACCGGGCGAGGCGTCGCCCAGCAGGAGCCGGTCGATGATCGCCAGGCGTGCGGGTTCTCCCAGCGCCGCGTGCCGTTGCGCTCGCGCGACCGTCGATCCAGACCACTCAGTATTCATTGACTCAATTTTTATTGAGGTAATGCTCGGTGTCAACAGTCCTGGGCCGGTGCCCGGCGTCAGAAGGCGCCAGCACGCGACGCCGTACGTCGAGATGGCGTCGTTCATCCAGGACCGGGCCCCACCTGGACTGCGTCCCACGGGGAGCCCGGGGGAGGGGTGCAGGAGAGGGCGAGGTTGCTGGGGCCGTCGACCGGCATGCCGGGGAGGAGAGCGACGGCGTATGTGTCCAGGCGCTTGGAGATCTCGGCACTGCATCGTCCGACGAGCCGGGCGCCGGGCAGAAGCCCGGTCTCGGCGCCGCCGGTGACCGCACATGCAGATCAGGCCGGCGCCGGGGCAGCACACCCTGCGGTCGTCCGGGGCGGCTGGCGGTGGCGGCCGTTCGCCCAGCCGCGTCCTGCGGGCTGCGGCTTGGTGGCCGCGCACGCCGGTTCGGGTGGCGACGAGATCGCGGTGGATCTCGACGGCGTCGGCGGCCAGGAACGGCCGGCGCCCCAACCCGCCCGGGGCCGGCCGACGCCCCAACCCGCCCGGGGCCGGCCGCCGTTACGGTGTCATGCGGCCGCCGCCGGGCCGTCGGCGCCCAGTGCGGCCCGTACCGCCTGCAGGCCGTCCAGCCGCTTGCGGTCCCAGCCGTCGCGCCGTTCATCGTCCAGCTCCGGCCCCAGCACCTCCGCCGTACCCGCGGGCAGCCGCTGCCGCCAGCGCCGCCGCAGCAGGGACGGGCGGCGGTCGCGGAAGTGGAGGTCCTTCGCCACCCGCAGGGCCTGCTGCGCCGCGCCGGCCGACAGCAGCCCCGCAGCCTGTTTCTGCGCCAGCAGCCAGCGCACGTTGACCAGCGGGACCGTCACGGGGGTGTAGTCCTCCGGGTCGTACAGCAGCGCCACGTCGCCGTCGGAGTCGATGGCCCCGCACCGGTACTGCTCGTACACCCAGCCGCTGCCGGTCATGCCCAGGGTGTGGCACTCCACGGCCCGCAGCGCGCCCATGGAACTGGCGCCGGCGAGCGGCTGCCCGGTGGCCAGGACGGCGCGTACCTCGGTGATGCTGACGGCCAGCCGCTGCCCGAACTCGCCGTCCAGCATGAGGATTTCCTGCGCGGTGCGGGACTTGGTCAGCTCCAGCAGGTCGAGCCGGCGCACCGGCGGGCGCAGCCGCAGGCGGCGGCCGCGGCGGGCGGCGAGCTCACGCAGGGCCGTCAGGTCACGCTCGCGCAGGGACGGGCCGGTGAACACGACAAGATCGGCGGCCGCGGTGGCCGCGCCGTTCTCGGCGGTGGTGGCCGGGGTGTTCTCGGTGTCCGGGCTGGTCATCGTCGCGGCCTCACCATCTTGGCGGCGACCATCTCGCGGCGCAGGCGGGTGCCCAGCCGCGCGAAGTCGTGGTGGTAGACCTCCAGGCCCGGCACGATCACCTGGGTCACGGAGAAGGGGAAGTCGCCCGGGGCGAGTTCGGCGGCGAACACCAGGGACAGGCCCGCCTTGTCCAGTCCGTCCAGGACGCGCTCCAGATCGCCCTGGGTGGTGCCGGTGCTGGTGCTGGGCAGGTCACCGAAGTCGATCTCGGTGCGCTCGGCACTCCACGCGGTCAGCATCTCCCGCATGGCCTTGTAGGAGGCGTGGCGCCGGTAGGCCTGGCTGTTGAGGTCCTCGCGGGCCCCGTTGATGACGGCGAGCCGGGACTGGGCGGCCTCGGTCAGGGCGCGGGTGACGGACACGAGCGGGTCGAGGTGGGCCCCGCCGCCCCCGTTGATCAGCATGCCGTCCTCGGCGTGCGTGTCGTCGGTGGTGGCGAACATGGCGGGAACGCCGATCTCGTTGACGTAGCTGAAGACCTGGACATGGACGCCCTTGCTGCGGAACCGCTCCACCAGCGCGGCGGGCAGCTCCGGCAGCGACTCCAGGCGGACGCGGTGGCCGCGGCGGAGGGTCTCCCCGAACGCCGTGCAGTCCTGCTCGATGGCCTCCAGCAGCCCGTGCAGCAGCGCCTCCTGGGGGCTGTTGCCGACGGCGAGCCCGATGACGTTGGAGCTGGCCATCCGGCATTCGTGCGGGTAGGGGGTGAACACCGCGAGGGCGGGCACCCACACCTCGGTGTCGCTGAACAGCTCCCGCACCGGCCACCAGTGGATGGGCGCGTCCTCACGCCAGGTGTGCCCGCGGCGCAGGATGAGCCGGCGGGGGTCGAGCACCGCCTTGCCCTGGCGGCGCAGTTGGGCGTAGGAGGCCAGCGGGGGTGCCGGGTCGGTGGGCGGTTCGCACCAGGTCCGCTCGATCGCCTCCATCATGGCGGAGACCCGCGCCGCCCGCGGGGTGGCGCCCTTGCCGCTGGTCACCGTGTTGAGGCCGGGGGCCGCCGCCGGACGGGTGCTGTGGAAGACCGGGATGCCGAGGACGTCGAGATCGGTGACGTCGGCGATCCGGGTGATGCCGCAGCGCTCCAGGGACGCCTGCGCCAGCGCCTCGGTCTCCTCCAGGGTGCGGGTGCGCAGCGAGGTGTGACAGGCCGTCGACGGATGGTGCGAGGTGCCGGGGAACCAGTGCCGGCGCGCGGCGCTGGCCGGCAACTTGAGCACGGCTGTGGTCATCTTGTCGGGGATCCCTTCGCCATGGACGGGTGGCCCAGGGCGGCGTGGCACGCCCTCAGGACCCATCGGAACCAGGCCGCCGCGTTGGCGGGCCTGCGGATGCTGTGTCCCTCGTCGGGCAGGAGCATCAGCTCCACGTCGACGCCCCGGCCCTCCAGCGACCGGTACATCGCACGGGACTCGCCGGCCGGGACGTGCGTGTCGCCGCAGCCGTGGGACAGCAGCACCCGGGTGCCGGCGCCGATCGCGTCGAGCGAGAGGCTCTCCTGGCGGTAGCCGGGCGCCTGGTCCACCGGGCCGTACTCGCGCAGCCAGTGCCAGTGCAGGTCGCAGACGCGGGCGACGGCGGCGAAGTCGGCCCAGCCGGCATGGCTGACGGCGAGGCGGACGCCAGGCAGCAGCGTCGCCAGGGCCAGCGAGAGGTAGCCGCCGAAGCTGCCGCCCATGACGGCGATACGGTCGGCGTCCAGGAGGGGGTGGGTCAGCGCGTCCCGCACCTGGGCTGCCGCGACGGCGGCCACCTGGGAGGTCCAGCGGCCCCAGCCGCGTTCCACGGCCTGCCGGCCGTACCCGGTCGACAGCGGGGGATCGGGCATCAGGACGGCGTAGCCCTCGGCGACGAACGGCCACGGGTTCCACCGCCACGACCAGTCGGTCCAGCTCAGCAGGGGCCCGCCGTGGCACCACACGAGCACCGGCAGCTCCCGCCCGGGCTCGGGACCGGAGGCGGGCAGGCACAGCCGGCTGTGCCACACCGATCCGTCCGGCGCCTGATACGTCAGCCGTTCCATGCGCCCGGCCGGTGTGGCGGCCGCGGCCGGAGCCGTCACCAGGGCGGGCACGGGGCGTCGCGCCTTCGTGGCGGGTGCGGCACCGGCTGCATCGAGGGGGAGGGAGACCACCTCGGGGGGCAGGTCGATCCGGGAGCGTACGACCAGTGCCTCGTCGCCGGAGACGGTCACCGCCTGCACCGAGCCGCCGGCCTCGACCCGCTCGATGGTGCCGTCGCCGGCCTCGATCCGCTCGATGGTGCCGTTGCCGGCCTCGATCCGCTCGATGGTGCCGTCGCCGGTCCGGACCCGCCACAGGTGCCGCCGGCCCGCCTCGTCCCCGGTGCACAGCACACTGCCCGGGCCGCACCAGGCCCGTGGGCGCAGCCAGTTGGCGTGTCGGGGGGCAAGGCGGGCCACCGTCGAGCCGTCGGCGGCGACCAGCACCGCTTCCTGCCGCGGGCCGAGCCCGGGGCGCGCGATCCGCTCCGCGGTGCACGCGAACCATGCGCCGTCGGGGGCCGCGACCGGCTCCGAGAGGTCGTCGCCGTCCGGCCACACCGCCCGCGCGCCGGCCGGATCCGTGGGGGAGAAGAGCAGCAGCCCGTGCCGGCGGTGCCCGCCGGGCAGGAACCGTGCCACCCCGGCGGCGCACCGCAGGCCGTCGGGCGTCAGCGCCAGCTCACCGGTCAGCCGCACATCCTCCCCGAGCGGCAGCGCGAGCAACTCGCCTGCGGCGGGAGGCTGTTGACTGCCGGGCAGGGGGAGGTGCAGCAGCCGCAGCGTCTCGCCGGGCTGGTGGTAGGGCGAGCGGGGCCACAGGTCACCGCGGACCAGGGTGACCGTGTCCCCCTCCGGTGCGTCGGCCTCCCGCTGTTGCTGGTCCTCGGCCAGGCAGGTGGCTTTGTCGCGGATCCAGACGGCGGCGACGGCGGTCGTCCGGGAGGCGGCGTAGGAGACGACACCGCGCGGCGCGCTCAGCACGAGCCGCGGCGCGCGGGGGGCCTGCGGCCGGTGCCGCCACAGCGAGCGGCCGCGGTGCCCGCGCGCCGCCGCATCGCCGGGGCGCCGGTCGGACAGGAACAGGTAGCCGCCGTTCTGGGCGGGGGTCACCGAGGACGCCGCGGCGTGCGCGTGCTGCAGGATGTGCTGCCCGCCCGGCCCGGGGGCGTAGCCGAGTACGAACGGTACGAGATCGGCGCGGCCGGCCCGCCGCAGTTCCGCCTCGACCAGCAGGGTGGGGCCGAGGCGGTGGGCGGTCTGGACGCGTGGCTGCGCCAGCAGCACCTCCAGGGCCGCCGCGCCCGGGTCCCTGTTCTGTGCCGCCCCCGTCATCGTCGTCAGGCCTGTCCGGCCCGCTGGTGCATCCCGACGGCCGTCGCCGCCAGGGCGTCGGCGTCCTGCCCGGCGAGGTAGGAGGTCAGCTCGCGGCGCAGCCAACTCACCTTCTCCGCCAGGGACATGTAGTGGTGGCGGCCCGCGATCGCCTCGGCCGGCGCGCTCTTGAGGAACCCGGCCAGCGCCACCTCGGCCAGGTCACGGGGGCCGGGCCGGCGCACGCTCAGGGCGAGATACAGGGCGCCTTCTTCGTGTCCTTCGTGTCCTTCGTGTCCTTCGTGTCCTTCGCGCTCCTCGTGTTCCTCGTGTTCCTCGTGTGCGGTGACGCTGTGCCGGTGCCCGGGCGGGAGGTAGAGGACATCGCCCGGGGACAGCCGCGGACGGTGCTCCTCGTCACCCAGGTGCCAGCGGGTTGCGCCCGCGCACTGCACCACGAACAGATGGGCCGTCTCGGCCCGCATCCGCGTCCCGGCCCCCGCGTCCTCCCGGGACGGCGGGCTGAGGAACACCGAGGAGCGCACGTCGGCCCGCAACTCCTCGCGCAGCGCGCCGACGAGGTCCTTGAGGCCCGCATGCCAGTGGTCGGGCTGGCGCAGGCCGACCGTGTATCCGGCCGTGAACCACCGGCGCACGCCCGCGGCGTCGGCGTAGCGGGCGCGCGGCTTCTGCTGCACCCTGCGGGTCACGGTGATGTCGGCGGCGGGCGCGCCCACGCCGTCGCGGGCGACGCCGAAGTAGGGGGCGACGAGCAGGCCGTGGCCGAAGGCGTCCCAGATCTCCTGGGCGCTGGGCAGGGCGCCGAGCAGGGCGGGGGCGGCGGCGTCCGGGAAGACGGCGGCGCGCACCCCCCAGATGCCGGCGTGGAAGGCGTCGGCGTCGCCGACGAGTTCAGCCAGCCGCCCGGTGTGTGTCGCGGTGGTCATGGTGTCAGACCGTCCTGTCCCGCATCGCGGCCACGGCCCCCTCGACGAGGAGGTCCGTGTCCACACAACTGACGTGGTCGAGCAGCGACTTGGTCACCGTGTCCGCCAGCTCCTCCGGCGTGGCGCGCGGATCGTGGTCCGCGATGCGGTCGCACGCGCCGGTGAACAGCGTCATCAAGGAGGCGGCCAGGTCGCGGGGGGTGGGTTCGGTGATGGTGAACGTCACGTGCAGCGAGGTGCCCTCGCGGGCGGTCGCCACGTGCGGCATGCCGTGCGGCAGGTACAGCACGTCGCCGGGCTCCATCACGAAACAGTGCGCGTGGCTGTCGACGTCCACGTCCAGGCCGGAGCGGGAGTCGATCTCCCGGGGCTCGTCGTAGATCCGCCATTCCTTGGCGCCGGCGATCTGCACGGCGAGCACGTGCGAGCCGTCCCGGTGGGGGAGCATGCCGGTGTTGTCGCGCGGCGTGTAGAACACGTACGTCTTCAGCTCGGCCGGCAGGCGCGCCTCGATCCGGCGCATCAGGGTGCCCAGCGGGCGGTGCCAGTCCTCGAGCTGGTTCATCTTCATGGTCGCGCCGGCCGCGAGCAGGGCGCGCACCTTCGCCGCGTCGGCGAACCCGGTCACCGGGCTCCCGGCCACCGTCCGCGTCGTGGTGAACGCGGTGATCTCCGGCTGCTGCCCCTCCTTGAGGAGCGTGAAGTACGGCCACCGCAGCAGCCCCGTGTCGAGCATGTCCTGGATATCGGACTCGCGGATCAACCCGTCCACCGGACACGCCCGCTTGAACAATCCGTGCTTCTTGTTCCAGTACGCGCCCAGTAAATCCTCGTCATCGATCAGACGAATGAGCGGATGTTCAGTACCCACGGAAGATCCTTAAATGACGTCCGATTCCGGTGAACGATTCCGGACAGTCCCGGGAGCGCCGCCTTTGCCGCCCCCGGGATCTGTGCGGAGCGAACCGGTCAGGCTTCGTTGATCTCGGAGATCAGCATGGGGCGCGCCTGGTTGGAGAGCTCCTCGACCTCGGCGTCAGCGGCCTCGAGGAGGCTCTCGTCGTCGGTGGCCTGAAGCTTGTCGTCGAGAGACATTCCATTACCTCTTTCGGAATTGTTTCGATGATTCCTGTCGCTGACAGGCGCCGGTCACACTATTTTTCCGGTCCGGGCCCGTCAATACACTCCCCGGGCCGCTCCAAGGCGGCTCGAGCGGGACACCAGAATTCCCGTACCCGAATGCCGAGATCGCATCAGGGCATGCCGAATGCGCGCCACGGCCTGTATTTCAGACCCCTGCTCATCGGGGAGAGGGGTATCGGAGGAAAGCGGCGAACCGCATTCGGGGAACAGCCGGCTCAGCCGACGACATGCCCTCCGGGTGCCGCCTCGAACCCGTGGCCCTCGAACCCGTGGCCTTCGAACCCGTAGTCCTCGGACTCGTAGTCCTCGAACCCGTGGTCCGTGAACCCGTAGTCCTCGAACGGTGCGTTCCACGGTGCATGGGCCATGGGTCGGCTTCCTTCCGCAGGCTGAGTCCGGCAGGGCAGGACGGTTCCGGCACACCGTGACACCGACTGCTCGAGGGCGCGTGGACGACCGGTCAAGCACATGCCGCGGACGCCTGGGTCCCTCGGGCATCAGGGGCGGGGCGCCGCCCTGTGGCGATCGGCAAGGGCGAGATGCGGGGCGCCGGGCGGCCAATCACTGAAAGCCACAAGCGGCAGAGCCTTTTGAACCACACCCGGCACCCCTGGGCGGGTCAACCATACGAGGGGTTCACCACGTCCCACAGAACAACGCAGGGAGCCCTTTCCAACCTGGCTGCGGCAGGGCCCCGGCAAGGCTGTCTTGCTGCGCGGTTGACGGATCTGCAGGTGACGGAATTTACGGCGTGCTGGGCGAGTCTGTGAGCTGCAGGCGCGGTGCTGGCGGCAGCGGCGTGGGCGTTCCCGTCTCTGGTGCGGCGCGGAACGCCTCGATCACGTAGGCGGCGAAGCGGCGGGAGGCCGTGGCCCGGGCGGCACGCGGCGTGCCTTGGAGGCCCCGGTGGGCCATGAGCATGAGGATCAGGTCGTCGACGACGAAGCCGGGGCGCAGCTGGCCGGTCCCCTGGGCGCGGTGGGCCAGTTCTCCGACCGCGCGCAGAGTCTGCTCTTGGTCGGCGGCGAAGTCCATGGCCTCGGGGAAGGCCGTCATGAAGGCGTCGGCGAATCCCCGGCTGTGCGCGTGGAGTTCGCAGATCCGCTCGATCAGGCTCCGGAATCCGTGCCACGGGTCCGGGTCCGAAAGGGCGTCGCGGACGGCGGCGTGGCAGGCTCGCCGCTGCTCGGCGAAGGTCTCCGCGATCAGTGCCTGTTTGGCCGGGAAGTGCCGGTACAGCGTGGCGGGGCCGACGCCTGCGTGCCGGGCGACCTTGCGCATGGGCGCACTCAGGCCCTCTTCGCCGAACACCGCGCGGGCGGCGTCCAGGATGCGGGCCCGGTTGTCACGGGCGTCGGAGCGCACGGTCTGAGGCAAACGACTGGTCATCGTTTCTCACTTTAGCCAGACGGACGGGGGCGTCCGTTACGGTCCGACGGCGGTGCTGCCGCCCCGTCCCGGCACTTCGCCGGTGGTGCTCCGGCCGTGGGGGCCGGCTCGACGCCCGCGGCCGCAGCAGCTGCGATCCGTCCTTCCACCGACCCGAGGAGCCGAGATGAAAGCCGTCGTGATCAGGACGTTCGGAGACCCCGATGGCCTGGAGATCGTCGATGTGCCCGTGCCCGTTCCTGCCCCGGGGCAGGTGCGGATCGCCACGGAGGCGATCGGGGTAGGCGGCGTGGACGCCGTGATCCGCCGGGGAACGCTTGCCGCCTACGGCTTCCGGGAGGGCCATGTCCTGGGCAGCGAGGTCGCGGGCAAGGTCACCGCGGTGGGAGGGGACGTGGACGCCTCGTGGATCGGGCGGCGGGTGTGGGCGTTCACCGGCCTGTCCGGTGGGTACGCCGAGCAGGCCGTCGCCTTGATCGAGGACGTCCTTCCGCTGCCCGACGGCCTGACCGGCGCTGACGCGGTGACCCTCGGCGGCTCCGGCGTGGTCGCCCACTTCGCCCTGGACCGGGCCCGTTTCACGTCCGGCGAGACGGTGCTCGTGCGCGGTGCCGCGGGCAGCATCGGGATTACGGCGGTCCAGCTCGCAGCCAGGGGCGGTGCGAACGCGGTGGCGGTCACCACCTCGTCGGTGGAGCGTGGCGCCCGCCTGCGGGACTTGGGCGCGACGCATGTCCTTGACCGCTCCGGTGAGGGCGGCTCGGACGCACCGGCGGGCTTCGACGTGGTGATCGATGTCGTGGGGGGTCCCCAGCTTTCCCTTTTCCTGGACAAGTTGACCTCCAACGGGCGGTACGTGGCTGTCGGTGTGGTCGGTGGGCAGCCGCCGGCGGACTTCGGCATGCGGCTGATGGACGCCTTCCGCAGGTCGTTGTCGTTCGCCACTTTCAGCGCTGACACCGTGCCCGGCCCCGACCGGCAGGCCGTGCGGTCGTCCCACTTCGCCGATGCTGCGCACGGGGACCTGCGCACAGTCGTGCATGCAGTGTTGCCGCTGGATCAGGCGGTGCTGGCCCACCGTGAGATGGACGCAGGCAAGGTGTTCGGCAGGGTTGTGCTGGCACCCTGAGCCGGGCCGGGACGGTGTTCGCGGCCCCGGTCAACGAAATGGGACCCGCTCAGATCGTGGCTGACGCCCGGCGGCGACGATGGTGATCGTCGCCGCCGGGCACATGCGTGGCGTGCCCTGTGACCGCTGTCTCGTCGGGCATCAGGGTGCACCGCCGTGCGGGCGCCGGGTGATGATGCCTCTGGAAGGCCGTGGGCCACTCTTCGACTCGGTGTGATGTCACCCGATGGAGGGCGAGGATGGCTTTGACCAGGTCGGTGATGCGCGTGGTGCTGCAGCGGAGCTTGCACAGCAGCCGCCAGGTCTTCAGGGCTGCAATGGCCTGCTCGCCGAGGGCGCGGATCTTGGCGTGGGAGACGTTCACGGCCCGCTGGCCTGCGGAGAGCTTGCCCCAGCAGCCGTGGCCACCGGCGTACTCCCCGCGATGTGGGCACTGGAGGACGGTGTCGGCGCCCTCTTCACGGGCGGCCTCCTGACGGAAACGGTGACCCGCACGCCGCGGGCCCACCTGTATCAGGTCGAGCCGGATGGGGAGAACGGAGCCACGGAGCGAGCCCTGCCGTGCCGTTTGCTCCCTGAAGCAGGGTGATCCTCCTGTGAGGGGACGCGTGTCGTTCTCGTGGTCAGTCTCGACTGCCGCGGATCGGCGGGGTGATCGTCGGCAGCGAGAGCGGCCCGGCTCGCCGGGCGTTGGACTGGCCTGGGTTCGCGGCATCCGAGACCGGTGTGTCGATCTTCGGGTGGCTCTGTCCTTCAAGCCGGTCGGTGGGCTGACTTCGAAGGTCGGCGGACGCCTGCGTGATGGCCGGACCTGGGATGAGTGTCCCGCCACGGCGGATGTGGTGGGCGTGCGATCCAGATACGCGTGAACGACCGCCGGGGGGCGGGACCCCGGTCAGGAAGGCAGCGTCTCAGAGGCGCAGGGCGGACGGCGGCGCGGTGGTCGCCGCGCCCGCCCCGAGCACAGACGTCGCCGTCTACGCGGCGGGTGTGAGTTCGGCGCGGCCGAACAGCAGCGCTTGACATGCTCCTCGCCTTGAAAGGCGAGGATTCTGGCCTTCTCTACCGGTTGCTGTGCCGCTACGCGGCACAGTTTGCGGTGGGGAATCCGTGGCTTCCTGTTTCTTCGTGCTGTGCCGGGATTGCTCCTGGTCTTACCGGCGCTCCACAGGCTGTTACCGCCAGTCCGGCGGCCTGTTTGACGTTGAGTGCGGCGTTGTGGTCCCGGTCGTGGAGGGTGCCGCAGGCGGTGCAGGTCCATTCCCGGATGTTGAGGGGTTTGGGACCGTCCTTGACGCCACAGGTGGAGCAGACCTGACTCGTCGGCTCGTACCGGCCGATCTTGATCAGGGTGCGTCCGTACCGCCCAGCTTTGTATTCCAGCATGTTCACGAACGCCGTCCAGCCCGCGTCGTGGACGGACCTGGCCAGCCGGCTGCGCGCCAGTCCCGTCACCGAGAGACTCTCCACGGCGATTCCTTGGTTCTCGGAGAGCAGCCGGGTGGAGAGCTGGTGGTGGAACTCTTTGCGGGCGTCGGTGACCTTGGCGTGGGCGCGAGCAACCTTCAGGCGTGCTTTCTCGCGGTTCCTCGATCCCTTCTGTTTGCGGGACAGGTCCTGCTGGGCTTTCTTCAGCTTCTTCTCCGCCCGGCGCAGGAACCGGGGTGAGTCGATCTTCTCGCCGGTGGACAGCACGGCGAAGTGGGTGAGACCGAGGTCGATGCCGGTGCTCTGGTAGGTGGCGGGCATCCGGCTCGCGTCGGCGGCAGGGTCGGTGTCGATGACGAACGAGGCGAAGCATCTGCCCGCACTGTCCTTGATGACGGTGACGGAGGTGGGGGTGGCGGGCAGAGGGCGGGACCATTTCACCTTCACCGCCCCGATCTTGGGCAGGTTCAGTCGGCCGCCAGGGGTGATGTTCCAGCGGGCGTTGGCGGTGAACCGGATCGACTGCCGGGCATCCTTGCGGGACTTGAAGCGAGGTGCGCCCAGTTTCGGGCCTTTGCGGGCACCCTTCAGGGAGGTGAAGAAGTTCTTGTAGGCACTCTCGGCGTCGCGCAGCGACTGCTGCAGGACGACCGCGGAGACCTCGCCCAGCCAGGACCGCGAGGCGGTCTTCTTCGCCTGGGTGATCAGACGGGTGGACAGCTCACCGGCCGTCGGGAAGGGCCTGCCCGCCCTGCGGGCGTCCTCGCGGGCCCTCACACAGTCGTTGAACACGACACGCGCACACCCGAACGCCCTCGCCAACGCGACCTGTTGACCGGCGTCCGGGTACAGGCGAAACGCGTACCGCAGCTGCATGACCATCACGATACATACTTGGGTTATGGGTGAGATGGAGAAGATCAGAACTGGCAGGCACTGTACTTTCGTGATGCATGTCCATTTGGTCTTCGTGACCAGGTTCCGGCACAAGGTGTTCACCGGTGCCCACTTGAGGCGCATGGAGGAGATCATGCGGTCGGTGTGCACGGACTTCGAGTGCGAGCTGGTGGAGTTCAACGGCGAGGACAGCCACGTCCACCTCCTGGTGAACTTCCCGCCCAAGGTCGCCGTGACCAAACTGGTCAACTCCCTCAAGGGTGTCTCCTCCCGCCGCCTGCGCCAGGAGTTTCCCGACCTGGTACGCCACTACTGGCGGGCCAACAAGCTGTGGTCCGGCTCCTACTTCGCCGGAACTGTCGGCGGCGCCCCGCTCACCGTGGTCAGGCAGTACATCGAGCAGCAGAACAGGCCGGTATGAGCATTCCCCGGCTCCGCCAGGGCGGGCCGTCATGACGCTTCGCGTCATGAGTGACGAATATGCCATCTCCGGCTCCGCCGGAGCAGATGCGGCGACGCTCCGCGTCACCACCATCAGATTCGCTTCACCCCCGGCGTGAACGCCAGGGCACTGCGAATGAATCCCGGTAGCGGACCTTCTCCAGCATCTGCTCGTACGCCGTCCCGTACGGCTGCCGGTGCCCTTGTGGTGCGGGCGCGTCGGTGATCACTGTCGGTGCATGCCTTTCATCGGAGCCGGGATGGGGTGGTGCCCGGGGGTGTGGCACCACCCCAGGTCTTGGGTCAGGCGGGTTGCGGGCGGCCGAAGAGGAGGTCGTAGCCGGCGGGGAGCTGGAGCAGGACTTGCCTCATCAGGTCGTCGTCGGCGGTGTCGGCGACCGTGGACAGGACAGCGCTGACGTCCCAGGTCGCGGTGTGCTCGGTGGCGCCCTCGATCCAGGCCGCGGTCGCGCGGACGAACCGTTGCGGGGGCAGCGGCTCGGCGCTCTGCAGCGGGTTGAGCAGGATCAGGGCGAACCCCTCCGGCAGGCGTGCGGCGAGCTGGGCCCGGACCCCGCCGACCAGATGCGCGCCGAGCAGGGCGAGGACCACGCGGGCCGCTCGTTCCGCTTCCTGCACGGTCTCGTATTCACCGCGTTCTCTCACGTGGTCGAGGAACGCTGCGCGTCGCAGAGCCATCGGCCGCCATCCCCCTTCTTGCGTGGACTGCCCACAGGGGTGCGGAGGGCGGTATCAGGGGGAGACCAGGTGCCCGTCCTCCGCACCGGTTCGGCCGGTGTCAGCCGGAGATCTCCTTGCGGCCGGAGCCGACACCGATGGAGATCTTGCGGGGCTTGGCGCGCTCGGCGATCGGGATGCGCAGGGTGAGCACGCCCGCGTCGTAGTCGGCCTGGATGTGCTCGGTGTCGAGGGTGTCGGCGAGCACGAGCTGGCGGGAGAAGACGCCCAGCGGCCGCTCGGACAGTTCCATCTGCACGTTGTCGGCCTTCGCCGCCGGCCGGCGCTCGGCCTTGACGGTGAGCATGTTCCGCTCGACGTCGATGTCGATCGCGTCCGCGGTCACGCCGGGAAGGTCGAAGGACACCACGTACTCGTCGCCCTCGCGGTAGGCGTCCATCGGCATCGCCGACGGCCTTGACCAGGTACCCGGGCCCATCAGCTGCTGCGCCAGCCGGTCCAGCTCACGGAAGGGGTCGGTGCGCATCAACATGGGAAAACACCTCCAGCAGGTTCGGGCAGTTGCTGCCAATGCGCCTCACTGACACCGTTGTAACATGTCATCCAATGGATGACAAACATGATGTCGTCGTTGTGATGACAATCCGAGGGAGGTGCCCGTGACTGCAGCAGAGCGGCCGTCCGTAACCGGCGCCGACGTCCACAGCCCGGCGTCGTTCCTCGCCGCCGCCGCGGCCCTGAACGCCATGGACGACGCCCTGCGCGCCGCCCGCCGCCAGGCTCCCGATGCCCCGCCCGGGGCCGGGCCTGCCCCGGATGAGGCGCTGGCATCCCTGATGCTGCTGCGGCAGATCCGCGAGCAGCTCGCCGGATGGGAGACCGGCCTGATCGAAACCGCCCGCGACGCGGGCGCCAGCTGGGCCGACCTCGCCCACCCCCTCGGCGTCACCAGCCGCCAGGCCGCCGAACGCCGCTACCTGCGCGGCCGCCCCGGTCCCGCCGGCACCACCGGCGAACAGCGCGTCACCGCCACCCGCCAGGCTCGCGCCGCCAGGCGCACCACCGCCGGCTGGGCCCGTCACAACGCCGCCGACCTGCGCCGCCTCGCCGGCCAGATCACCGCCCTCACCGACCTGCCCGCAGCCGCTCGCCGGCCCGTGGGCGAGCTCCACGCGGCCCTCGCCCACGACGACCCCGCCGACCTCGTCGCCCCCCTGGCCGCCACCCGCCCCCACCTGGCCGCCACCCATCCCGACCTCGCCGCGAGGCTCGACGGCCTCACTCCGCCCTGACCCCGCCCGGTGCACCGCAGCGCCGCCCGGGTCGGCCTCCGCCCCGGGCGAACGGGCGAACGGGAGAAGGGGGGAAGGGGCGGTGGGCCTGGAGACCGGCACGCCGGTCTGCGATCCCGCCTGACCCGTTCCCTCCCGCACCGGGCGGGGGCCGGTGCGGGAGGGAACGGGTGGCGGCCGGAGCGCCGGGCTGCCGGCCGGCCCGGCCTTTCGGGCCGGTTACGCCGCGTGCGGCGGGCGTGGCGGCCGTGCCCTGCACCGCCGCCTCGGCCCCGGCAGCACCACCGCGGCCGCCGTGACGGGGGCGTCGGGTCGACCGCAGTGGGACGGGCTTCGGCCTTTTGGCTCCGTGAGCGCAGCCGGCGCACCACAATGACGGCTGTCATGACGGCTGTGCCGTACCGGATGCCGCGACGGGGCGGCAGCGCCCAGGGCACCGGCACCGGCGCCGGCCGAATCACCCGGGCGGTGCGCCCGGGCGGGTGGGAGGAGGACGGGGCGGGGTGGGCGAGGACGACGTCGACGCGCTCTACCGCACCCTCTACCGGGCGCTGCTGGCCAAGGCGTACCTGGCCGCGGGCAGCCGTCTGCGGGTGGCGGAGGACGCCGTGCAGGAGGCCTTCATCCAGTGCCGGCGGCGGATGGCCGACCCGGCCGAGCCGCCGGTGGAGCACTGGGGCAGCTGGCTGTCGGCCACCGTGGTCCGCGAGGCGCTGCGGCTCCGCGGCACGGAGGTCCTGTTCGATCTCGGCCGCCACGACGGCGCGCCGGCCGCGCCCGACATGGCCGTGGAGGCCCACCTCAAGGAGGTCCACCGCAGAACCTGCACCGAGATGGCACGCTTGGACGAACGGCCGCGCCGGGCGATGGTCCTGCGGTTCCTCGCGGGACTGACTCCCGCCGAGGTCGCCGAGGAGATGGGCATCGCCCGGGCTACGGTGCGGGTGCACATCGCCGAGGCCCGCAGGGCACTGGAGCCGCTGCGGGCGGAACTGGAGCGGCTGGGCATCGTGAGCGACGAGAAGGAGGCGGGAGGCCGTGGCTGAGACACCGGCCGACCTGACGGCAGGGCAGACACGGCCCGGCGAGGCACCCCGCCCGCTGCGGCACGGCGTGCCCGCCCCCGCCGACGCGCCGCCCCCGCCCCGGCCCACCCCGGCGCAGAACGAGGACGAGGCCGCGCTGGCCTCCCTCACCCAGGCCTCCGAGACGGCCGTCGCCGACGCCATGTCCCCGCTGGTGGACGTCGAAGCCTCCCTGGCCAGACTCAAGGAGGACATCGCCGCCCGCGCGGCGGGATCCCCCGCGCCGCCCACGCCGCCCGCGCCGCCCGCGCCGCCCGCACCGCAGGACCGGCCGACGCGCCACGAGGACCGGCTGCGGTTCGTCGGCGCCGCCACCCGGCGCATCGCCCGCGGCATGGACCTCGACGAGATCGTGACGGGGCTGTGCCGGGCCAGCGTGCCGACCTTCTGCGACGCGATCGGCGTCTACCTGCGCGACCCGCTGCCCGTGGGCGAGGAACGGCCCGCCGACCGGCTGCTGCTGCGCCTGCGCCACACCGACCGGATCCCCGCCGAACGCGACCCCGCCGGCGCAGCGGGCACCGACCCCGCCCCGCCGGCAGGCCGGCCGCAGCCCGACGCGCTCGGCGCCGCACTGCGCGAGGTGAAGCCCGGCAGCGCCCTCTACGAGGTCCTGCGCGCTGTGCGCCCGGTCCGCACCGACACCCCCGCGGCCCGCGCCGCCCTGGCCGAACTCCTCGGCGGCGAAGGCGAGCTGGACGCGCTGCCGTCCGGCGGACGGCAGGCGATCCTCGCCCCGCTGCGCGGCCGGCGCCGCGTGATCGGCGCCGTGCTGTTCCTGCGCGCAGAACACCGTGACGCCTTCGAGCACGACGACCTGCTGGTGACGGCCCAGCTCGCCACACACAGCGCGCTCGGCATCGACAAGGCGGTCCTCTACGGCCGCGAGGCCTACATCGCCGACCAGCTGCAGCGCACCATGCTCCCGGAGACGCTGCCGCACTCCACCGGCGTACACCTCGCCTCCCGCTACCTCCCGGCCGCCGAGACCACCCGCGTGGGCGGCGACTGGTACGACGCGATCCCGCTGCCCGGCAGCCGCGTCGCCCTCGTCGTCGGCGACGTCATGGGCCACTCCATGACCTCCGCCGCGATCATGGGCCAGCTGCGCACCACCGCCCAGACGCTGGCCGGGCTCGACCTGCCGCCGCAGGAGGTCCTGCACCACCTCGACGAACAGGCCCAGCGCCTGGGCACCGACCGCATGGCGACCTGCCTCTACGCCGTCTACGACCCGGCCCTGCACCGCATCACCGTCGCCAACGCCGGCCATCCACCGCCCCTGCTGCTGCACACCGACGGCCAGGCCGAGGTGCTGCGCGTGCCGCCGGGCGCACCGATCGGCGTGGGCGGCGTCGACTTCGAGGCCGTCGAACTCGAAGCACCCGCCGGAGCGACCCTGCTCCTCTACACCGACGGCCTGGTCGAATCACGGATGCGCGACGTGTGGAGCGGCATCGAACTCGTGCGGGACAAACTCGCCGCCACCGCCCAGCAGACCGGCCCCGGCCAGCCGCCGCCGCTGGAGACACTGTGCGACGAGGTCCTCGACCTGATCGGCCCCGGCGACCGGGACGACGACATCGCCCTGCTGGCCGCCCGCTTCGACGGCATCGCCCCCCACGACGTCGCCTCCTTCACCCTCGAGGGCGAGGACACCGCCCCAGGCCGCGCCCGCCGCCTCACCCGGCAGGCCCTGGCCCAGTGGGAGCTGGACGAGCACAGCGAGGTGGCCGAACTCCTCGTCAGCGAGATCGTCACCAACGCCGTGCGCCACACCCCCCGGCCCCTCGGCCTGCGCCTGCTGCGCACCGACGTACTGCGCTGCGAAGTCACCGACGACGCACCGCAGTTGCCCCGCCTGCGCCACGCCCGGGCCACCGACGAGGACGGCCGCGGCCTGTACCTCGTCAACCGGCTGGCCCGCCGATGGGGAGCCACCCGCCTGAGCGCGGGCAAGGTGGTCTGGTTCGAACTCGGCATCACGGCGTGATCCAGGAGTGCTTCCGCCCGGCACGGCCGGTACTCGGGCCGAGGCCGGCAGACGCGGAGCACCGGCACAGGACGGCGACCGGACTCGTCCTTGCCGGCGTGCCCAACGGGCTTGGCCTGCACTCTTTTCCCGGGCGCCGGCCGAAACCTGACTCGGACTTTGCTGCGACTATATTGTTGTTGCAAGTAATGTGCAGAAGTCTGAGGGGTGCGGCTGAAAACAGTCGCGCGCCGAGCAGTGAGGCCCACGCCCCATGAGCACCGCCCCCGATGCCGCTTGCAGCCGCTCTGCCGAGCCCGGCGCCGGACGCGGACTCTCGTGGCACCGCATACGCACCTCGATGACCCGCAAGGAGTGGGCCGGTGTCGGCGGGATGGCCGCCTTCATCCTGGCGCTGCATGTGACCGGCTGGTTCACGCTGGTCGCGATCGTCGCACCGGAGCACTACAGCCTGGGTACGAAGTCCTTCGGCATCGGCATCGGCGTCACCGCGTACACGCTGGGCATGCGGCACGCCTTCGACGCCGACCACATCGCCGCCATCGACAACACCACCCGGAAACTGATGAACGAGGGCCGGCGCCCGCTGTCCGTCGGCTTCTGGTTCTCCCTCGGCCACTCCACGATCGTCTTCGCCCTCGCCTTCCTGCTCTCCCTGGGCGTGAAGGAGCTGGCCGGACCGGTCGAGAACGACGACTCCGAGCTGCACAGCGTCACCGGCTGGATCGGCACGACCGTCTCCGGGACCTTCCTCTACGTCATCGCGGTCATCAACCTGCTGATCATGGTGGGCATCTGGAAGGTCTTTAGGCAGATGCGCTCCGGCCACTTCGACGAGGCCGCGCTGGAGGAGCAGCTCAACAACCGCGGCTTCATGAACCGCCTCCTCGGCCGGGTGATGAAGTCGATCACCAGGCCCTGGCAGATGTACCCGCTCGGTGTCCTGTTCGGCCTCGGTTTCGACACGGCCACGGAGATCGCACTGCTCGTGCTGGCCGGCTCCGGCGCGGCCTCGGGCCTGCCCTGGTACGCGATCCTGTGCCTGCCGGTCCTCTTCGCCGCCGGCATGTGCCTGCTGGACACCATCGACGGCTCGTTCATGAACTTCGCCTACGGCTGGGCGTTCTCCAAGCCGGTCCGCAAGGTGTACTACAACCTCACCATCACCGGACTGTCCGTCGCCGTGGCCCTCATCATCGGCACGGTCGAACTGCTGGGCCTGATCGCCGAGAAGGCAGACCTGCACGGCCCCTTCTGGGACTGGGTCTCCGGCCTCGACCTGAACATCATCGGCTACGTCATCGTCGGTCTGTTCTTCGCCACCTGGGCGATTGCTCTGCTGGTGTGGAAGGTCGGCCGCATCGAGGAGAAGTGGACGGCGGGCCTGGCCCGGCGAGCCGCGGCGGAGCAAGGCGCCGAGTAGCACTGCTGGCGGTGCTCACGACGATCGCACCGCAGCCCGAGGAGGAGCCGCAGGGGCTCGACTGCCGGTTGCGTGCTTCCGGGGACCGTGGCGCGAGACCGCATCGGCCGCCCGGTTCCTGGCGCCACAGTGCGAGGCCTTCCGGTCGATGATCTGCGCCGTCCCGGCAGCCGCGGCGTAGATCAGAGGCGGGTGCAGCGCTGCGGGCAGAGAGCGAGACTGGGCCGTCGTTGCACCCCTTGTTCTGCACGGGGAGCCACCGGGGGCGTCCATGCCCCTGCGACCGTCTGCCCCGGCTGCCTGAACAGTCATTACCGCAGCCCGAGGGCCCGAGGGAAGTCGAGGTTCAGGAGCGCCGGCAGACATCGCCTGATGCGGCCTTTCACGGGTGGTTGGTGCGTGCTGGGGCCGGGTAGCTTTCTGGCCGGAGTCGTGTGCACTCCTCCGGACACCGCGCCGATCAGGGGTGCTCCCGCATCTCTGGGTGTCTGTCGAGGGGGTGCGCCCTGCAGGGGCGGAAGAGCGGCCCCGCAGGGCGCACGCGCTTGCCGCCGAGGTGACGTGGACCGCCCGGCACGGCCCTGGCCAGGATCCGCCGCAGCCTGCGGCACGCATGCCAGTCCCAGCCTTGTACCGCTCGCTGCGGCCCGTCGGCCGGCTCGGAGCAGCAGGCCGGTGTCTCCTGGGGCGCCTGCTGGCTCAGGGGAGGCGCAGGTCTGTGGAAGTGGTCTGGTCAGGCACCGAGGGAGATGATGCCGAGAGCCTTTGACGTGGGCTGCGGGGAGCCTGCGGCGGGTTCGAGGGTGACACCGACGGCGACGGCGGCGCCGACGGGGCCGGCCAGTACCTGTGCGGCGCGACTGCCGGTGGGTGGCAGGGTGCCGGCGGGGCGCAGCGCGCCGGACGGCTGGGCGTACCACAGCTCGTACGCCTTTCCCTTGGGCGGGGCGGGCAGCCGGTCGGCGGTGAAGGCGGCCTTTCCCTGCTCGCGGGAGACGACCACGCTCACGGAGGCGCCGCCGGTGAGACGTCCGGTGAACAAGGCGGCGTCGGGAGCAGTGAGCACAGCGGCGAACTCTGCGCTCTGCTGCCGGTCGTGCTGCTGCATGCGGGCTGCGTCCTGGGCGTCGTTGTGCTGCCACACGGCCACCCCGCCCATCGCCGCGGCCACGGCGATGCTGGCGGCAAGCGCGAGGGCCAGGACGCGCCTCGTGCGGGTCCCCGGCGGCGGGCCGGTGGGGTCGCCCTGGGGTGTGTGGGCGGCGGTGGCGAGGATCCGCGCGCGCAGCTCCGGCGGGGGTTGCCGGGGTTCGGCCGAGCCGAGTTCGGCCGCCGCGTGCCGCAGCCGCGCCAGCTCGTCGCGGCACGGGGCACAGTGAGCGAGGTGCTCTTCGAACGCGGCTTCCTCGGCCGGGGGCAGTGCGTGCAGCGCATACGCCGCGACGGCCAGATGCGGACTGTCGGCGCCCGTCACGAGCCGGCCTCCAGACAGGAGTGAAGGTGCTGCAGGCCCGCGCGCATGCGGGACTTGACCGTTCCCGGCGGCGTCGACAGGCAGGCGGCCACCTCGAGGTAGGTCATGCCCTGGTAGTAGGCGAGCACCAGGGGGACCCGTTCGAGGCCGCCCAGGCCCGCCAGGCAGTGGTAGACGCGGCGATGCTCCTCCCGCCGTTCGACGGTGTCGGCGACCTCGTCGTAGCAGCGGTCCGCGGACAGCATCCCGGCCCGCTGCTCGCGTGCGGTGCGGGCCTGGGCCGCGCGGACCCGGTCCACCGCGCGCCGGTGCGCAAGGGTGAGGACCCAGGCCTTGGCCGTGCCGAGCTCGGGCCGGTAGCGGTCTGCGGTGCGCCAGACCTCGATCATCACGTCCTGCACGACGTCCTCCGCCTGCGCGGCATCGCGCAGAATTCTGCAGGCCAGGCCCATCACGGCGTGCCCGAGCGCGTCATACACGCCGGCGAACGCCGCCTCGTCACCCGATGCGGTGCGCCTGAGCAACTCCTCCACGCTCATCTGGTGCCCGGATTCCCCGCGGCACGCGGCCGCCCCGTGGCGGGAATCCGGCATCCGTGTGCGAGGCGCTCCTTTCCGACCATGCATCACAGGCCATGGGAGCGCAGGCCGGCATCGCCGCGAGAGTCAGGTGCGCCCGCACCGCAGCGGGGCACGAGCGGCGCGTGGCGTGGGTGAGCCGGGGGCGTCGTGTCCAGCGTCACGTGCACGGTCTTGCCTCCGAGCGCGGGCACCACGGTGACCCGGCCGCCGAGGCCGCCGACGAGAGCCAGCCCGAAGCCGCCCTGCTCGCCCGGCAGGCTGTCCGTCTGGGGCAGTTCCTCACTGTGGTCGGCCACGGCAATGTCCATCTGCTTCTCGTACAGGGTGAGGGTGAGTACGCAGGAGCAGTCGGTGTGCCGCACGACGTTGGTGACCAGCTCCGACACGATCAGCGTCACATCGGCGGTGCACGCAAGCGGGCAGCGGGCGGCCCACCGCGCGACGGCCCGGCGCGCCATCCGTGGTGCGTGCAGCCCGCGCGGCAGTGCGACCACATGGCGGCTGACGACATCGCCCGCGGCGCGACCGGTCCCGGCGGCCGGAAGCGGTGGAGTGACGGTCATGGCAGACCCCTTCGCACCGATCGATGAGTCACATGCTCTGCAGGTGATTCGGTGCCACACCTCTCATGGATGGCGCAAAACTCTATAAAAATATCGTTTCTGGAAAATTCTGCACTTTCTTCTCATCCGGTGAGGCTGCTGCCTCGAACCCCTTGTGACACACGCACATGAGGCGGCCGGGAACCGCCCCTCCCACGCAAAGGAGCACCCCCGATGAGAGCCTTCACCAGCGTTCACCGCCTGGTGGCAGGGGCCGCCGCGACCGGCCTGCTGGCCGGTGGTGCCGCCCTCGGCCTGGCGGGCACGGCGTCCGCGACCCCGGCCGCCGCACCTGCGACGGCCGCCGCGGTGGTCCACCACGGTCACCACGACGCATGCCAGTGGATCAAGGGCCACTGGGAGAACAAGTGGGTCAAGGGCCACTGGGAGAAGAAGTGGACCGACCACCGGACGTGGCACCACGGATACCGTGACCGCCACGGCCACTGGCACCACGGATACACCGACCACCACCGCTCCTACCGATGGGTCTACGTGCCCGGGCACTGGGAGCACCACTGGGTCAAGGGCCACTGGGACTGCACACACCACTGACCGCGGCCGAAGAAGGACCTCCCGTCCGCCGCAACAGGTCGTTCCGGCGGACGGGGGACGACCGGCCGCAGCGGGGCAGCGGGGCAGCGGGGCAGCGGGGGAGGGGCAGCGCCGCTGAGCGCGGCCCGGGGCGTCACCCGAACCGGGCTCTTCCGTGAGCGCGTGGACGACCGGGCGTCCGCGCCGGCGGCCGGTCCGATGGATCCCGGCCGCAGCCGGCAGGCCGTCGTGATGCAGGCCGCCGTGGACGGGGTGTCCGGGACGGGCATCACCCTCCAGCCGGCAGGCGGCTCCCTCCCGGCCCACCACCACGCCGCCGGCTTCGCGACGGCGGTGTTCTGCCCCGGCCACCACGGGAGGCAGCGGAGATCGACCAACCATCCGGGCCGACGGGCCGGCTGACGCAGATGAAGACGCGAGGCCGCTGAGGACTGATGCCGGCGCCGACGACACCAGCCCTCGACTCGCAGGCAACGAGCAAGGCACTCCTCGGCAAGCGACCCCGTCCTCGTCGTGGCGCCCGTTCCGGCACGCCCGTGTGCATCGGACCGGACCAGGACCGCGCACACACCAGGCATGGGCAAAGGAGCGGGAGGTGTGTCCTGATCCGTAGCCGTAGGGCGTGCGGATTGGTCCGGGAGGAAGATGCATCCGATCGGGCGGCCGACCAATCCGTCAGGCATTCGGGGCCGGATTCCCCGCGTGATCCGCGACGAGCAGACGACACGCCACCGCCCCGACCGGGCCGTGCTGACGCTGGGTGCGCTGAGCGGTGCTCTCGCAGGTCTTGCCGCCCTCGCCGTCGCTGGACTCGTGCCGGCGGCGGTCCGTGCGCAGGCCGCTCCCGTCACCGTGGTCGGTGGTTTCGTGATCGCCGCGACGGCCACCGCCGCGGCGTTTGCGGGGACCGGTGCGCTGGGACGTGCGCTGAACGCCTCCCACGGCCAGGACGCCGTCGCCTCCCGCGGCAAGACGGTCCTTCCCGCGTCCGCCTCCACCGCTCCCGCCGTGCCGAAGAGCTCCGGGCCGCGCATCCCGGGGGCCAGCGCCTTCACCACGCCGGACAGTGACTTCTACCGGGCCGACACCGCGCTGGTGGTCCCCGAGGCGGACGCGACGTCCTGGCGGCTGCGCATCCACGGCAAGGGCGTACGACGGCCCCTCACCCTCTGCTTCCAGGACCTGCTGCGGCGTGAGCCGGCCGAGCGGGACATCACGCTGACCTGTGTGTCCAACGAGGCCGGCGGACCCTGCGTCGGCAACGCCCGCTGGACCGGCGTCCCCGGTCGAGTTCTCCCGCGGCCCGTCGCAGGCCCGCCTTCGACCCGCTGCAGAACCCCCGTACTCCCTCCCCATCCTCTGGCACTGCCCGCTCTCCCGGCGCGACCCCACCTGCCAGGCGGAAGTAAGGATCATGAGGCACATGCCGGCTCTCTTCCGCATACGGGTCCTCGCTGTCAGCGGCACGCGGATGTGGTGCGCAGGCGCGGGGCCGGTGACTGCCGACACCAGTCGTGCCGTGCATGACGAGCTGACCGAACTGTGCACGGGCATCTCTGTGATCGGGCTCGATCTGCGGGAACTCCGCCCGCCCACGGATGGGTTACTGCGCAGTGCGCCGTGGCCGGACGGCCCCGGCACGATCCATCTGCTGGCTCCGGACGCACTACGGCCCCTGGCCGCACGAGACCAGCGCGTCCACTGGCATCCCGACCTGCGCGCGGCCTGGGAGGCATGGTCCGCCCTCTTCATCTGATCCCCGGCCGACCCGCCCTGATCCTCCACGCCCCCGCTGACGGCGACCTGGAAGCTGCGCGGGACAACGCCGGGAACCGGGCCCGGCCACGTCGCGTGCGGTCCCCGCGCATTCGGCTGCGGCACCCGGTGCACGGGGTGCGCAGTTCGTCGCCGGCACGCGTGGCCCCTGAGAGAAAGGCGATCGCCGATCGTGCGAGATCATGGCGGAGCGTCGACAACTTCGGCGCTGTGGCTGCGGCACTGGCCGCGGCGGCCGCGTGCTGCGGTCATCACGCTGCACGGAGGACGACCGGACAGCTACCAGACCTCACAGCACTGGCACTTGGCGGCACTCAGAATGCGCCCCGTGCTCCGCGCGGCAGCATCTGCTGTGTCTCTCGGCGAAGTCGTTCTGGCACACGTGCGTTACCGGCACCGCGGCTGGAACGATGGTGATCCCCTCAACGACGCCTACCGCGCACTCAGCGAACTCGGTCAGTTGGCCGGACCGGTGCCGACCGTCCTCATCGGACACTCCATGGGAGGCAGAGCAGCCCTGCGGGCAGCGTCGCATCCACAGGTACGCGGAGTCCTCGCGCTGGCGCCGTGGCTACCACCGGACGAACCCGTCGTACAGCTGAGCGGAAAGCAGACTGTTGTGGTGCACGGCGAGTGCGACAGGACGACCAGCCCCCGCGCCTCCGCCGACTACATCAAGCGGGCCCGTGCCGCCCAGGCCCGCGCCGGTCTCATCCTCATCCGCAATGGTGATCACGCCATGCTCCGCCGGCCCGGTCTATGGCACCGCACCGTCACCGCTGTGGTCACCGACCTCCTGGGCCCACACGAGCAGTGCGCGGGCCTGGCCGACTCCAGCTACGCATCCGCCTCACCCCTCATGCTGTAACAGCAGACCCCAAGGCGCTGTCACCCTGGCGCCTTGCTCCACGGCCGCTCGACGAACCGCGTCACGGCAGTGCCGCGGGCGGGCTCGACGGCGGTGCCCCGCGTGACCTTCTGCTGCCCGTGCCGCAGGAGTTGGGACACCCTCGTCCCCGCCTTGCCGACGGTGACGAACCGGTACTCGTCGGCGCTGCTGATCGATACCCAAGCGCCAACTGCCGCGGAGAGACCACCTGCCGAAGTGGACCGCCGTCTCCTCGCGCATCAAGAGTCCTCGAGCACCGTCTCCGACGACGACGGTGGCATCCCACCACAAGAGCACCGGCCACCGGCTGATCTCCGAAACGTCGAAGCCCCGAAGGAGATCCGCACGATGACCACACCCGACGTGCCCCTGTACCCCCCCGGCCGAACACAGCCTCGCTGCGGCGAGTCCCGTCTGCCGCGCGCAACGGCCAAGACGTTTGCCGACGCCCTCATGTCCGCGGAGGCGGATGCCTCCGCAACGCAGACACGAGGGCCGGCATCGTCGAACTGGCCATCCCAGAGCCCAGGTCCGGGAGTTGCCTTCCCGCATCGGCTCCTGGAACGCCGCCGGCGGGCCGAGCAGGCTTTGATCTGCGCGCACGCCACCGCGTGACCGTTTCCGTGGCGTGCGCGGAGAGTTGCCGTGGGCGGCGTGCGGACGCTGTCTGGACAGTGGCATGTCCGGGAGAGATCCTGGTCAAAGAGCATGGCGGGACGTCCCCGGCTCCGAGGTGGAGGTACCTGCGGTGGAGTGGTGGTTCTGGCTCGTCGTGGCCGTGGCCCTGCTCGCGGCTCTGGCCGGGACTGTCATGGGTGTCCAGTCGAAACGTCGGCGCGGCGGTGTGATCGTCGTGCGGCGTGCCCGTTCCAGGGGCAAGGGCACGGCCGCATGAGCACGCTCATGCTGGCGTCGGAGATCACCAAACGTGTTGTGGTCACGCTCGGCGGTGAGGCCGTGGCCCGGGTGAAGGACGTCGTCCTCGACGCCCAGGCGGGCCGGATCGCCGGGTTCACCCTCAGCGGCCTGCGGTTGCTGTCCGGCCCCAAACGCCAGGCACTGCCCTGGGATTCGGTGGCGGGCCTGGGCCCGCATGCCGTGATGATCCA
Source organism: Streptomyces sp. NPDC101225 (assembly GCF_044767585.1). Lineage (NCBI taxonomy): Bacteria > Bacillati > Actinomycetota > Actinomycetes > Kitasatosporales > Streptomycetaceae > Streptomyces > Streptomyces sp. NPDC101225. The sequence goes on along the minus strand of NZ_JBIWOE010000043.1, from coordinate 31,742 downwards.
GGACGAGAGGGCGCTCAAGGACCGGGACGAGGTGGCCGACCCCGCCGAGGCGGCGGGCGGCGACGTCCTCGGAGCCCGGGTCCTCACGGACACCGGCACGGACCTCGGGCAGGTCACCGACGTGGTCATCGAGGTGACCACGTCGCAGGCGGTCGTCGCCGGATACGAGATCACCCCCGCCAGGACACTGGGCCGCAAGGAGCGCACGGTGTTCATCCCCCTCGCCAGGACCACCGCCGTCTCGGGCGAGGCACTCGTCGTCCCGGCCGCTGTGGCCGACTACGTGAGCGACGACCTGGCCACCCTCGACAAGGCGATCCCGGAGCTGCGCAGCCGCATGACCGGCAAGGAGTCATGATGCTGCTCTCCGAGATCACGGACCGGCCGGTGATGGACACCGACGTGGCCCAGAGCATCGGCCAGGTCGACAGCCTGGTGATCGCACCCCGCCCGGCCCGCGTCGTTGCCCTGCGGCTGAAGAACACCAACGGCGGCGGCACCCTCCTGACCTGGCCGTACGTGCACGCCATCGGCCCCGATGCGGTCATGGCCCGCGCCGGCACCCACGGAGACTCCGAAGAGGACATCACCCAGCATGCCGCCGCATGCCGCAACCTCCATGGCCGGCGCATCCTGTCGGAACGCGGCACAGAGATCGGCACTCTCCGCGACATCGACTTCGACCCCGATGACGGCAGGGTGCTGAGCCTGCTCACCTCGTCCGGCACCCTCCCGGCACAGGGACTGATCGGCGTCGGCAGCTACGCCGTGGTCGTCCAGGAGCCGTGAAAACCCACGGGCGGGAGTCGCCCTGCGGCTCATGGACCGGCCCCCGGACGGCCGCAGACGGCTCAAGCCGGCGACGTACCGCAGCCCAGCACTGATCAGCGCCGGACCGTGCAACCGGCCGCACAACATTCGGGGCATGCGCCGCGTCGTGTTCGCCGTCGACGACGTCGAGGACACCGTTGCCCGCGTCCACCGTCACGGCGCCGAACTCGCCGGTGAGATCACCCGGTTCGGGGTCATCCGCTCTGCTGCGCCCCGCAGCCCCGGAGGGCATCATCGTCCACTGGCCGGGCAGCCGCGCTGAGTGTTGGCTGAGACTCCAGCTCGTTGTTGCCGATCGGCGCGTGCGGGCGATGCCGAACCATCTGGCGCGAGGACTTGCACCGGGGGAGGAGCGCGAGTCCTCGCGCAGACGGCCGCGGCCGTGCCCACCCACCGTCCGGGCGGCGAGTGCTGCTGTGCTCCTTCCCGGCTTCCGGGGCGCTGCTGCCCGGGCTGGCTCACAACGGGCCGACAGTTTCGATACTCCTGTCCGGTGCCTGCCCGCCGGATGGCTCTCGCCAGGCCGCCTCGGCGATGCCGAGCTTTCTGCCGGCCGTCTGCGTGGGGTTCCTGCTGACCGAAGCCGGTGCCGTGTGACGTCGCCTGCGTCTGTATACGCCCGCTGGGTGTCCGATCGACCGGAGTGTCCCGGAACGGGCCGCCGCGGCCCAGGAGGGATCTCCGTCTCGCATCGCGGATGGTGACGGATGGGTCGTGACCGTGGAGCTGGGCGTATCCGACGGTGATGTCCGACGAGGAGCGCCTGAAGATCATCAAAGAGGCGGTCGCGCGTAGGGGCCGGCCGGCGGCGGAACGTTGCGGCGAGGCGGTGTGCCAAGCCGGGCGGCGAGGCCGATCCTGCCGTACATACATTAACCCGGTACATGTGTTAGGGTTGGTACATGTCCATGAAGCGAACCAATGTCTACGCCGATCCTGAAGACCTGGCCGTCATCAAGGAGGCCGCGAAACGGCGCGGCATCAGCGAGGCCGAGATCATCCGCCAGGGCATCCATCTCGCGGCCATGGCCAACCGTGTCTGGGACGAACCCCTCTTCTCCCGTACCTTCGAAGGGGCCGGCCGCACTCCCGGTAAGCGTGAGGTGCGCGACACCGTCGCCGACGCGGTGCTTCGCGAGACCGGGCCCGGGACCGCTGCGTGATCATTGTCATCGCGGACACGTCCGGGCTCCTTGCTGCACTCGACTCCACCCATCCCGAACACCGTGCGTCGAACGAAGCAATCATGGCTGCGGGTCTTTTGGTGATGTCTCCGCTGCTGCTTGCCGAGATCGACCACGTTGCCACCCGTGAAATCGGCCGTGACGCGGCGCTCAGCGCCGTCGACGACATCCGGCACTGGATGCGTCGGGGTCGTGTCGTCCTGCCCGAGATCACGGACGACCACTTGGGTGTCGCCCAGTCGGTACGCGCCCGCTACCGCGATTTGGACCTGGACCTCGCGGATGCGGTGAACGTGGCCCTGGCCGCCGAGTACGACACCGACGCCGTGCTCACGCTCGACCGCCGCGACTTCCGGGCCGTGCGCCCGCTCGGCCACCACAAGGCGTTCCGGGTATTGCCCGACGACCTTCCGCTGTGATGCCGACGGCGTCCGGCCGACTATTTGCAGCCCGCGCACCCCGGCGCTGCGCACAGGATGCACTCGCTGCGGCCTTGCCCCTGGGGGCCCTGGGTGGCAGCTGAGCACCCCGTATCGCCGCTTCGCGCCCCGCCCCGTCCTGCAGAGGCAGTTCGGCCACGTTCAGCCTGGTAGGCAGGCGAACGGCCTCCGGTTTTAAGGGGAACGGCCAAACACCGGCCGGCAGGGGAGGTTCACGCCAATGGCCTGACTGCGCCCTGGCGGGGCTGCGCGGCATGCCCACACTGCACAACAGGGAGGTATCCATCCCGGCCGGTGCACGAGGGGGCAGGAATGGCGGCCACACGTAAGGGCAGGGGGCCGGTACGCAGACGACGCTCCGCGCGGAACAAGGCAGCAGCGGGAGCGTTTGCCGCTGTGGTCCTGCTGGGTCTGCTGCGGCCGATGCTGTTGCTGTACCTCGCCGCCCTGCTGGCCGTCGCGGGGGCCGGCTGGGTGGTGTGGCGGCTGTGGCGTACCGACCGGCTGTTGCGCAGCAGGGACAGCGCCTGGAGGTGCCAGGAGGAGATCGCGGCAGGCCGGCGGTTGCTGGCCGCCGTCGATGCGATGTCCGGCACCGAATTCGAGGAAGTGGTCGCCGAGTTGTGCCGCCGTGATGGCTGTACACAGGTGCGCCGAGTGGGCGGGAGCGGGGACAACGGGGCCGATGTGCTCGGCTCGCTACCGGATGGCCGGACGATGGTGATCCAGTGCAAGCGGTACGCACCCCACCGGACGATCGCCAGCCGCGAGGTGCGCGATCTGCTGGGAGCCAAGGTGCACTTCGCGGCGGACGTGGCCGTCTTCGTCGCGACCACACGCTTCAGCCCCCAGGCCGAGGCGTTTGCGGTCGAGCACCACATCCTCACCCTGCACCGTGACTTCTTCGGTCTGTGGAACAACGGCACACCACTGCTGTCTCTGGCTGAGGTCAACGGACGCGGACAGGGGCAGGCCCGCCACCGGGCACGCTGGAAACAGACATATTCCAAGTGACCATCTGCACGCACCAGTTGGGCGGCCCGCTCGGGCGGCACACCATCCCGGCGGTTGTGTCCAGGGCGGTGTATAGGTTCCGGCCTGATACGGGGGTGCGCCCCGGCGTCGTGTTCCCGCGCGAGATCTGGCGGCAGATCAGATCTGGTCGGACAACCCGCAGGAACGGCCGCACAAGGAGGTCCGCCGCACCGACATGATCGCATCTTCCCCGACCGCACCACCCTGGTCCGGCTGCCGGCGCGGTCGGGGCGAGGAGAACGACGAATGGGCCGAGGCGCACCGGATTTCGCGGCCGGGGGGTGGCGGATCGTCGTTGGGGGCGCTCCCGGCCGGGCGGTGTCGCACGGCGGGAGACGGGCGGTGGGGCAGGAGGGGGTGACGGCCCCGGAGGCTCGCGTGCCTGGCGTGTCGTCGTGCCCGCGGTGTGCTGGGTCCGGCGGGGAGAGGCGCGTGTGCCGGGGGTGGCCCGGCGGGGGTACTCCGTGGGGCCTGCGCGGGTGGTGCGGGGCAGGGCGCATCCGGGCATGGCCGGCGGGTGGGGGCGTTTGGATTCCCGGCTCCGTGCTGAGGCCCGGGTGCGGTGGGTGCGGGGCGCTTCCGCGTGCCGGGTGCGCGCCCTTCGCAGGGGGCCGGGCCGGGGCCATGATGGGCGCGGTGGCCGATGTGCCCCGGTTGGGTGAGCGCCTGGCGGGGGCAGGCGCTCGATGGGGCGGCGGGTCCGCTGGGTGGGGGCTGAGTTTGGCCCTAGCCGCGCTGGGCCCACCAGACTATGAAGGAGACGAGGGCGGCGCCGACGGCGGTGCCGGCGCCCTGCAGGACGTGGCTTGCGGTGGTGCGGCCCCAGGTCTGCCAGTGTTTTCGCGCGGTGGCGCGGATGACGTGAGTGGAGGAATCGCTAGACTTCATGCGTGGGGTGTCCTTATCGATCAGGTCGGGACGCTTCGCCTGGGGGAGCCCGCGGCCGGATGCTTGCCGGCTAGGCCATGGGCTCCCTTTTTTGCTGCACACACTCAGGCAATAAATTCCGAATGTGTATATGGCACCTTTGAGGGTGCTATATATACTTTTCCACTGTTTTCTTGTGTGGCGGATAACTTGCCTGATTTTCCGCCTTGTCGGGTGCGGGGCGGTCATTCATACTTCCCTGTGCCGTTGACGGGGAATGGGGGAGGTGCAGTGATTCGCCCTGCAGATCACTGGAAGAAGAGCTCCTACAGTGAGCAAGGTGCCTGCGTCGAGGTCGCGTGGCGTGGCGTGGTGCGGGTACGCGACTCGAAGCAGTCTTCACCGCCCGTGGTGGAATTCGCGGCGGGGGCGTGGAGCCGTTTCGTTAGGGCTCTGCAGACGGATTCCTCCCTTCCCTGGCACGGTCGTTAGTCCTCCGGGCCGAACAGCACCTCACGGGTGATCGGCCTGGCCAGCCTTTTTTCCACGGCCCAGAAGGCGTCCAGGTAGTCGGCCGGCTCCTTGCGGTCGCCCAGGGAGGCCCGCTCGCTCAGCAGCGCCTCACCGCTGGGGCTTTCCAGGTAGGCGACGAGGTCGTCGTCGCTGGGGCCGAACTGGAAGAGCTGATACGGGCTGCGGAAGAGCGGATAGGGCCCCGCCGTGAACGGCACGTACAAAATGGTCACGTTGGGCAGGCCGCTCAGCCGCAGCAGGGTCTCGTGCTGCTGGCGCATCACCGTCTCGCTGCCCACCACGCGGCGCAGGACCGCCTCGTCGAGGATGAAGAAGAACTGCGCGTCCTGCGACTCCAGCGCTTTTTGGCGTTTCATGCGCAGGTCGACCCGCAATTCCAGGTGCCGCTGGCTGGTTCCGGTGGTGTCCGCGTTGTCGTCCTCCTGGAGGGACTGCAGCAGGGCGCGAGCGTATTCCTCGGTCTGCAGCAGGCCGGGTACGACGTTGCGCTCGTAGTTGCGCACGATCGTGGCCGACTCCTCGTAGGCGATGTACGCCTCCAGCGCCGGCGTCATGACCTCTTTGTAAGGCGCGTACCACGAGGGCTGGCGGGCCGCCCGGGCCAGGTCGACGAGCTCCTGCTGCTCCTCGGCGGCGATGCTGTAGCGGGATGCCAGCGCCATCGTGTCGGTGACACTGACCCCGATTTTCCCGTTCTCGATCCGGATGACTTTCGACGGGGACCAGCCGAAGGTGTCGGCGACCTCCTGCTGGGTCAGTTCCGCAGCTTCCCGGGCTTTCTTAAGGCGGTCCCGCAACCGCTGCCGCAGGAACATCGGGTTTTCAGACAAGATCACAGCATCCCTTTCAAGTCCGCACGCCGGCGCGGGGGGGGGGGGGGCGGGGGGGGGGCGGCGGGGGGGGGGGGCGGGGGCGGCCCGCGCCCCCCGCCGCCCGGGACCCGCCCGCCACCCAAACCCCAACACACACCACGGCG
>NZ_JBIWOE010000043.1:0-25865 GCF_044767585.1 Streptomyces sp. NPDC101225 | reverse complement strand
GCGGCTTGTGCGGTGTTTTAATTTGGGCGGCCCCACCAGCCCGGCCCCTCTCTCTGGGGTTTTCGCCACCCTCCCCGGGCACGGTTCCCCCGCCCCCGCGCCAGGCTACCGGGCCCTGAGGCATCCTGCTCCCTGGCCGAACCACCCGTGCCACCATGTGGCCGAACAGAGTGAAGCCAGACGGAGTGCAGCCAGACGGCACACAGCGTGGCACTGAACCAGGTGCTGAACAGATACGCGGCCTGATGCGTGCTAGCGGCTGACACGGTTACCTTCAATCACATGATGGAATGCCATATGGCAAAATTCTCCATGACAGTCCGTCTCCAGGCAAGGGCCGGCCCTGCGGCGACGCCGACAGGCGGGACACCAGGCAACTCCCGCAGCCCGTGCGGCAAATGAGTTCGCCCACGCGTGCCGCTCACCTGTTGCCACCCGCCTCCCAACTGAGCCTGTCCTCTGCCCACTTGCCCGCCCGGCCACGCCACCCCGCCCACTCCCGTTCCGTCATCCCTGTCGCACCGCAACCACCCACCGCACTTCCCTCCACCGCACCACCCCTTTCGCCCGGGCATGGCCCGAAGGATGCGCCCCCGCCCCGAGACGCGACCGGGCGGAGTGCTGTCGCTTCACCACCGAGGGCCGGACCCCGGCCGGCAGCAAAGCCCCGCCTGCGCGCCTTTGCCGGTCCGCCAGCCGATCTGCCGCCAGGAGGGACCCGCCCAGCGGCGCGGCGAAAGGGACGGCTCGCAAGGGGGGCCGGGCGCAGGTGCCGTGGGGCGGACGCCCGAGGGGCGGCGCCGAACAGCCCTGGAAACGCGGGATTTTCTGTGCTCTGTCGGTGCTGCTGCCCGCTTCGGTGGCGGATGCCCCAGAACAAGGACGGCGCCAAGGCGGGGGAGGGCGTCGGGTCGGGGCCTGCCCAGGGCCGCGGCGGCGAGGCGGAAGTCCAGGGTGGGGACGATGAGTTCGAGGCCGGCCCGGCCGCGCAGCGGGGCGTTGCCGGCCAGGAGTCCCCCCATGAAGAACAGGGCGGAGCCGCACAGCAGGAGCCGTACGGGGGCGTTGGTGTGCTGGGCGGCCGCAGTCTCCGGCGGGGCATTGCGGTCGTCACTGCGGTGGACGGACTCCCGTGCGCACGGACAACCACCTGCTTGAGGCTGAAGTGACTGCTGCCGCCCGCACCCTGGGGCACGGGCGGCACCATGCTGCGGACCCCGTGTCAGATCAGCTCGCGCAGCCAGTCGATGACGGCGCGGACGAGACCGCCGACGGCGCCGCCGACAGCGGCGTTGCGCAGATCCTGCTTCGGGCGGTTGCGGGGGCGCGGCTTGCGCTTGCGGGGCATAGTTTGGGCACTCCTCGTCGTCGGTCGGCTGGGAACGACCGGCCGGTCGAGTAACAGGAGTAGGCCCCTACGGCCTTCACATGACGCAGATGAAGAAGCATGAAGCGACTGGTCGGGGGGCATGGCGAGTGTCGGACGGGAACTTGCTGGACCGGGATGCGGCGCGTGCCGAACTGAAGCGGCGGCTGACGGAGTTCAGGCAGCTGAAGGGCTGGAGCAAGACCGAGCTCGTCCATCAGCTGGAGCTGAAGGGGATCCCGCTCGGGGCAGGGACGGTCAGCCAGGCGCTGAACCCGGAACGTGGAACTCCCGCGCCCGAGACCTTCGACCGGCTCGTCGAGGTCCTCGAGGTTCCGGCTGAGGACGTGGTCGCCTTACGACGGTTGAGAGACACCGCTGCCAGAGGGCCAGATCTGCTCGCCAAGTACCTGGGAGCTGCACGGCGTGCCGCGCAGGAGCACCCGTACGCCGGAGTCCTGATGGGAGCGACACCGCCGCTGGCCGCCGTGTACCTTCGCCAGCGCGTGCGAGCCGTGCCGGGGGAACCCCGGAAGAACATCAAGGGGTTGGCCAGGCAGCGTCTGGGCGTCTGGATGCCCGGCGAGGAGGTCCTGGCAAGGGACAGCAGCTGTGTGCTGCTGGCCGGGCCAGGCGGCGGCAAGTCGAGCCTGCTGCGCATCGCACTCGTGGCCTCGGCGGATCAGTGGCTGCACGACACAGCGGGCAGCACGGTACCGGTCCTGGTACCCGCGGCTGAGCTGGCCGCACGGCGTCCGCTACCGGAGGCGATCGCGGCCGCGGTGACCGCCGAACTCAGCCCCTTCGGACTGCTGGAGACCATCCCCCCGGCCTTTTTCGCCCGTGTGCCGCAGCCCGGAAGCAGATGGCTGCTCCTGGTCGACGGACTGGACGAGATCACGGACCCTGAGGGAAGACGGCGGGTGACGGAGCACCTGCGGTCGATTGCTGCGGACGCCGACGATTCGCCGTACCGGTTCGTCGTGGCGAGCAGGCCGCCGTTCGGCAACACGCCAGGCGAACTGGGCGACGCCGTACCCCACTTCGAGCTGCGGCCCTTCGAACCCGGCGAGCTGTCCCTCTTTGCCGAGCAGTGGTTTGAGAAGTTCGGGCTGCCCGACCCGCTCGCGGCCGCATCGTCGTTCGCATCCACGCTGAAAAGCGCCGGCCTGCTCGAACTCGCGCGGACACCGCTCATGGCCACCATGCTCTGCCAGCTGCGTGCCACGGCTCCCGACGGGACGCTTCCCCACAGCAGGGGCGAAGTGTATGAGCGCTTCGTCGACCTGCTGCAGGAGCGTCAGCATGCAAGCACGAGCGGCGGTATTTCGGCTCAGACCGAAACAGCTCTCGGACGCTACGGGCCCGACGCCCTCACCAAGGCCCACCAGATGATCGACCACACCGTCACCCTCGCCGCGCACCTGGCAGCTGAGCGGTACCGCGGCAACACAGAGCACGCACTGAGCATCGTCTCCGCGCACCCTCACGCCACTCGCCCCGCCCGGGTCCCGCAGCCGGTGTGGACCGGCTTCGTGACCGATCTCCTGCGCCGCAGCGGTGTGCTGACGGTACAGGCGGGCGAACTCACCTTCCTCCACCAGACCCTTCTGGAATACCTTGCTGCCCGCGGCACCCTGAGCGATCGCCACGCAAGCGATCGCGCTTTCCGTGAACTTTTCACGGACGCCTGGAGCCGACGTTCCCCTCTGTCGCGGAAGAAGTGGCGGCGGCCGGCGCATGAGAGCTCTTATCTGGGTTTCCTTCTCGATTCCTGGCCAGGCCGCGGCAGGGCCACGGAGCCGGATCTGCGCCGTCTGGCCGCTCAAGGAGGGCTGGCGGGCTGTGCATTCATCGCCGATCAGAAGAAGCTCGGCACGACACTGCCCGAAAGCGTTGTTTCCACCGCTGCTGGCAAACTCCAGGCGATGGTTCGCCGCGCCGACATATTCGATGCCGGCAAAGTGGATGCCGCGCTGGCCCTGACGCGCCTGGACAGTACGCGCGGCCCGCAGTTGCTGGTCGAACTCGCCACCGGCTCACACCTCGCCGGACACCTGCGTGTGGAAGCCGCCCGCAGGCTTGCGACCACCCTGGACGACCCTCGGGGCCGAGACATCCTCGCGGACTTGTCCAAACGCCCTACCGATCTGACCAGTCACGAAGCCAGATGGCGCGACAAGCAGGCACACATCATGGCCACGTACTTCTTTGACCACCCAGGACGTGAGCAGCTGGCCACCATGAACTACCTGCACCAGGTCTGCGGTCTGCCCCGCGTGGAAGCGGCGGCAACCCTCGGCCTGCTCAAAGACCCCCGCGCCGCCGACCTCCTGGCAAACCTCGCCACCGGCCCCGATCTCGATCTCCTTGCCGAGCATCGCGTCGTAGCAGCCGGCTTCCTCGCCGAACTCGGCGACCCTCGCTGTCATGCCATCCTGGTGAACATCGCGACCGATCCCGCCCACTGGGGCATGGCACGCGTCACTGCAGCAAAAGGACTACTTCAGCTCGGACACGCGCGCGCACGAGAGATCCTGGAAGGCCTGGCCAACGACCCCGAGTTGGAAGAACACGAACAGGCAAGAGCGAGAAAACACCTCACACGGCACTGGGGGTGACCCGCCTGCTCCACCGCAGCCCTTGCGTCGTGACCCTCCGAATGACTCGCAAAATGACTGGCGCCCCGTCCCGGGTTCGACGTAATTCAGCGGCCTGGAGCGCCGAATTGGGGGGCTGACCTGCGTGGATATGGGTGTGGCCGTCTGGAGGGCGTTTCTCTAGGCGGTGGCGTTTCGGCTGGTCAGCGGGGTGGGGGCTGGAGGTCGATGACCTGCTTCGGGTGCGGGATGCCGAGCCTGGCGAGTAGGTCTCGCTGAGGCTTGGTGAGGCCGGTGACCTGCTGGAAGGTGCCGGTGGGGCCGGTGAAGGTCCCGGTGTGGAGGCGCTGGAGCTCGCGACGGGCCTGGGGCCAGGTCGTTCCGGTCTGGGTCTCGATGATGCGGATGAGGAGGAGCGCGAGCCAGCAGAGGACGACGTGCGCGCGGATGCGTTCTTCGAGCCGGTGGTAGACGGGCCGCAGGTCGATGATCTGCTTCATGTCGCGCCAGCCGCGCTCGACTTCCAGGAGTTGCTTGTAGCCCAGGGCGATGTCCTCGGCGGGCAGTTTCGGATCGCTGCAGCGCAGGAGGTACTTGCCGTCGAGGTTCTCCTCCGTCTTGACCTTGGCCTGGTCGATGCGGAGCTTGCCGGCGGGGGTGGTGCGCAGGTAGCGGTTCAGGCCGGGCTTGTCGGTGATCTTCCCGCGCAGTTCGCCCCGTTTGAAGTCGCTGAGCTTGTCGGTGTCGGCGATCAACTCGGACAGCTGGGCCAGGAGTTGCTCGCGCATGTGCCGGTCACGTTCGGCTGATTCGGGGTTGTGGCAGATAATGAACCGGTCGGTGTCGCTGATCCTCACCTCCTTGACGCGCATGTTCTCGGCGATTTCGGTGTAGCGGCCCTGCCGGGACAGGGCGGCCTTGACCTCGGGTGATCCGGAGCGGAGCTTCTCGCCGATGATGTAGGCGTGGTCGCCGCGTCGCAGGTAGCGGCGGTTGGCCTCGCAGGAGAAGCCGCGGTCGGTCACCCACACGATCTTGGAGAGGGTCCAGTCGCGCATGTCGTCCTTGACCTGCCGGATCAGCTTCTGGTCGGAGGCATTGCCCGGCCAGCACCAGCAGCGAACCGGGATGCCGTCCCGGGTGACCGCCATGCCGATCACGATCTGCGGCAGGTCGTCGCGGGAGTCCTTCGACTTCCCGTAGGAGCGGAACCCCGTCTCCTTGACGTCCTCGTCGCTCTGGCCGTCACCCAGTGGGCGGCCCACGTCGTCGCGGGCGACGGGCTCGTCGGGCTCCTCCAGTTCGAAGTAGGTGCTGGTGGTATCGAAGAACAGCAGGTCCACCTCGAGGTTCAGCAGGTTGGCGACCTCGTCGAACACCTGCTTCTCCAGGTCGTCCTTGACCTCGTGGAGCCAGTCCATCGCCCGGTAGCAGGACTGCTCGCCGATCTCGGCAAGGCGGTCGATGTGCGCGTCATGGGTGATCCAGTCGGCGGCCGCGAGCTTGGACGACGGAGCCAGTGCCCGGTTGGCGACCAGGGCGAACAGCACCCGCTCGGTAGCGTCCATGTCCCGGCGGCGGCCGCGCTTGGGCTGTCCGACCCGGCCAACGATCTGGTCGATCTTCAACTGGCGCCACAGATGGTCGAGTACGTAGGTGCCGCCGAAGGCGCGGGAGGAGACGAACTCCAGGTCCGAGGCGGCGGTCGCGGCCAGCGCGTCACCCGGCTCCAGCAGCTTCGATAGAGACGCGACCAGGCGCCTGACAGCGTCGCGGTCGAGTTGGTCCTCGCGGCCGAAGGTGAACAGCACCTTCGGCACCGCCCGCCCCTTGGCCGCGTCCCACTCGTTGTGGGCCAGGTGCAGGTACCGGACGGTGCCCGACTTGTTCTCCCGCTTCGTCGTCTTCACGTACACGGCTCCAGACCATACGAGCTATGACCAGGCCAGCGCAGGTGAATCCAGAAGATCGCGTCTCTAGGGACTTCCGGGCTTCTCTACCCATCTCAGCCCACTGACCTGCGACTTCAACCCCGCAGGACCTCCAGAACCCACGAATTACGTCGAACCCGGGCCCGTCAGGGACTGCCGTTGCCCCGAGATCTGTGCCGGATGCGGCGCCGACCTGGCCCACCCGTTGGCTTGATCAGCAGCTTGTCCGCCGCCCCGGGGGTGGCACCGCGCCGCGGGCGCCCGGATACGAGTTCGTCATGATGTGCGCTGTGCGGCGTGGCGCAGCGCTGCGGCGACGCTGCTGCGGCGGAGAGGGGAGATCTGAGCGGCTGCTTCCAGCAGCGCATCTGCGAGTGCCTGCTGCTCCCGTACGATCTGTGCCGTTTCGACGTCGTCTGCTCGGGAGCGGATGAACGCGGTCAGGAGCGTGACGGCGTCCGGGCTTCGGTCGGCGTCCCGGAGCGCGGCGGCCAGAGCGGCGACATCGGCGGCCGGCCGGGCGGCCGACTGGTGAAGCAGGACGCGGCAGTCATCACGCCGGCCTGCTTCGGAGAAGGCTCTGACCAGGGCGGCGACGCGGTCCGCCGACTGGGCGGAAAGCTCCCACAGGAGCGTCGCGACGTCGGCGGACCGGCCGCACTCCTCCAGCGCGTGGGCGAAGCGGGGCGCGAATGACACTGCGCCGGCGACCGCCCGACTCATGAGCAGGTAAGCGTCGCCGCTGCGGCCCTCGTCGCGCAACTGGCACAGGCGGGCTGCCACGCGGAGCGGTTCGTCCTCGCGCTCCTTGTGAGCCCATGCGAGGTCCGCACGTCGGGACTCCCGTGACAGCAGGCCGAAGTCCAGGTCCCGTATGAGGACTTCCTCCTCTGTGGCTGAGGCGATGTCGCCGACGAACTGGCCACACGGGTCGGCGAAATAGCTGGCACCGTGGAAGTCGTTGTCGCCGTACTGCGATTCCCTGCCGACGCGGTTGGGGGCGGCGACGAAGTATTCGTTGGCGACGGCCGCGGCGGGCTGTTCCAGCTGCCACAGATACGAGGAGAGACTGCGGTAGGCGGCCGAGGGGTTGTAAACCAGCTGGGCTCCTGACTGGCCGAGGGCCTGCCAGTACTCGGGAAAGTGGCGGTCGTGGCTCACGCAGACGCCGATCCGCCCGACGGAGGTGGTGAACACCGCCTGGGTGAGATTTCCGGGCTGGAAGGCGGACCTCTCCCAGGGCCCCTTGGAGTGCGGGATGTGTCGCTTGCGGCATTTGCCGAGGTATGTTCCGTCGGAGTCGATCACGGCTGCGGTGCTGTAGCCGGAGCCGTGATCGTCGGCCTCGTGCACGGGTGCGACGATCACCAGGCCGGTTGCGTAGGCCAGTTGCTGCATCCGTCTGGTGGTCGGGCCTGCCGGGACTGCCTCGGTGTCCTGCTGGTGGTGGGGTGGCCGGAGCTGGCAGAAGTAGGGGGAGGTGAAGAGTTCCGGGAAGCCGATGATCTGCGCGCCCTGGCCTGCCGCCGCGCGGGCGAGCAACTCGTGCTTGGCTGTCATCGACTCACGGTCGCCGGTCCAGGAGCTCTGGACGAGCGCGGCCCGGACCAGCGGGTGTCTTTCCGGTATCAAAGGGGCCTTCCGATCGGTAGGCCGCCGGACTCGTCAAGGGGCTTGGCCGGCGAGGCGTGTGCGGCAGGCGGCGGCGAAGCGCGGTCCCCAGCGGCGGAAGCCGCCCTGGCACCGTCTTTTTCGCCGTCGGTGACGAGTCGGTAGCCGACGCCCCGTATGGTCTGGACGACCTTGGTGTCGCCGAGTTTGGCCCGCAGCGTCGCGACATGGACGTCCAGAGTCCGGTGTGCGCCGGGCCAGACGCTGTCCCACACCTCCAGCAGCAGGCGTTCCCGGGACACCACGAGCCCTGGCTGCCGGGCCAGCGCGGCCAGCAGTTCGAACTCCTTGCGCGTGAGCGTGACGGGAAAGCCGTCGGCCGTGGTCACGGTGTGTCGTGCGACGTCGATCCGTATCGATCCCGCCGTCACCACGGGCCGGATCGCGGGGCGTACCCGGCGCATCACGGCGTCGATGCGGGCACGCAGCTCGGCGACGCCGAACGGTTTGACCAGGTAGTCGTCGGCCCCGGAGCGCAGCCCGATGACCCGGTCGCGCTCCTCGCCACGTGCGGTGACGGCGATGATCGCCACGTCTCCCGCGCTGCGCAGCCTCCGGCACACCTCCACACCGTCCATGTCCGGCAGGCCCATGTCGAGCAGCACCAGATCGGCGGCGGGCGCGGCCAGCGCCGCCGCTCCCGTGGCCGCCAGGGACACCTCGAAGCACTGCCGACGCAGTGCACCGGTGAGGGCGTCGGCGAACCGGTTGTCGTCGTCTACAAGCAGGATGCGCATGGTGTGCTCAGCCTAGGAATCGCCGGGCCGCGCGCCTACCGCCCGAACCCTAGAGGAATCTCAAATCTCCCCTTCCTTCCCTTCTTGCCCAGGTCAGGGCCGTCTAGCGTCCCGTCCCACCGCACCGGCCGACGACCGGAGCGCAGGGACGAAATGACATCGGGACGAGAAAGGCAGGCGATCCCCATGCTTGTCAGAAGGACAGTGGCCGCACGGACGGTGGCCCTCGCCGTCGTGGCGAGCGCTCTTGCCGCGGGCTGTGGCTCGAAGGGCGAGTCCGCGGGCGGTACATCCGGTGACACGCTGACGCTGGGCGCGTCGCTGTCGCTGACCGGGCCGCTCGCCCGGGAAGGCGGGCTGACGAAGGAGGGCTACGAGGTCTGCCGCAGGGCCGTGAACGGCAAGGGCGGTGTCCGTGTCGGTGACCGGCGGCTCAGGCTCGCCGTCAAGTACCAGGACGACACGTCCAAGCCGGACACCGCCGGCCAGCTGATCGACCAGTTCAACGACCAGGGCGTGAAGCTCGTCCTCGGCCCCTACGGCTCGGCCGCCACCGAGGCCGCGGCCGCCGTCGTGGAACGCAACGGGCAGGTGATGGCGGACAGTTCGGGTGCCGACGACACCATCTTCCACAAGGGCTACCGGCGGACGTTCGCCGTGCTGTCGCCGGCCCGTGCCTACGCCGCGTCCATGGTGCGGGCGATCGATGAGCTGGCCGAGCCCCGGCCCCGCACCATCGCGTTCCTCTCGGCCGACGACGGGTTCTCCAAGACGGTGACCGGCGGCGGTGTCGACGAGGCCCGCAAGCTCGGCTTCAAGGTGGTGGCCACCGAGTACTTCCCGAACGGCACCTCGGACGTGTCGTCCGCCCTCACCAAGGTCAAGTCGCTGAAACCGGACGTGATCGTGTCGTCCGCGCATCTGGTGGAGGGCATCGCGGTGATCAAGCAGTCCCGCGAACTCGGCGTGACACCCGCCGGGGGGTTCGCCGAGACCGTCGCGCCGCCCACGCCCGACTTCGCCGGCACCCTGGGCAAGGCGGCCGAAGGGGTGCTCGGTTCGACGCAGTGGACCTCGCGCACGGCGGGCAAGGACCGCTGGATCGGGACCGCCGCGGACTACGTGACCCTGTTCGGGAAGGTGTACGACGGCCGTGAGCCCGAGTACCACGCGGCCGAGGCCACCGCGGCCTGCGTCGCCCTGGTCGACGCGGTGGAGAAGGCCGGCGCCACCGACGCGGACAAGGTCAGGGACGCGCTCGCGGCCCTGGACGAACCCTCGTTCTTCGGCCCGCTGAAGTTCAACGCGGTCGGCCAGAACGTGTCCAAGACCATGGAGGTCATCCAGGTCCGCGCCGGCAAGCCGGTCACCGTGTGGCCCAAGGACGTCGCCCAGGCCGAGCTGAAGTGGCCCGCCACCGGGAGCGGTTCATGATCCAGTTCGTGCAGGCCACGCTCTACGGGCTGCTGCAGGGCGGGCTGCTGGCGCTGGTCGCGGTCGGGTTCTCCCTGGTGTGGGGGGTGATGAACGTGGTCAACCTGGCCCATGGCTCGTTCGTGCTCATCGGCGCCTACCTGGCCTTCGAGCTCAACAGATCCCTCGGCCTGGATCCCTTCCTGGCGATGGTCCCGGTCGCCGCGGCGCTGTTCGGCTTCGGCTACCTGCTGCAGCGCCACCTCATCAACCTGGTCGTCAAGGCACCGATCTTCATCACCCTGCTGTTGACCTTCGGCCTCGACCTCCTTCTGGTCAACGGCCTGATCTGGATCTTCTCCGCCGACTACCGCTCGGTGCCCACCGGTTACGCCGCCCACAGCCTCGCCCTGTTCGCCGACGTCAGAGTGCCCGTGGGCCGGCTGCTGGCCGCGGCGGTGGCGCTCGCGGTGACGCTCGGGCTGGTTGTGGTCATGCGGCACACCCGCACCGGCCTTGCCATCCTGGCCACCGGCATGGACCGCGGGGCGGCCCGGCTGATGGGCATCCGCGCGGCCCATGTGTACGCGCTCACCTTCGGCCTCGCGGCCGCCCTCGCCGGAGCGGCGGGAGCCGCCGTCGCCACCGTCGGCACCTTCAGCCCGGCGGACGCGGGCCGCTTCACCCTGTTCAGCTTCGTCGCCGCCGTCCTCGGCGGCCTCGGCAACATGTACGGCGCCCTGGTCGGCGGGCTCGTCCTCGGGCTGGTGGAGTCATGGGGCGGACAACTGCTGCCGGGCACCCTGGTCAACGCCGTCGCGTTCGCCGTCCTCGTCCTGGTGCTCGTCATCCGTCCGCAGGGCATCGCCGGACGCGCCTTCTACGCCAGCAGGGTGGAGGTGTGACCATGCCCTCCACGAACGCACCGGACAACACCGGCACCGAGACAGCTGAGCGCCCGAAGGCCGCCGTGCCTTCGCGGGCTCGCAGACTGCGCAACGGCCGCAGACCGGCCTGGCTCGGCTGGGCGGGCGCACTCGCCGTCGTTGTGGGGTGCCTCGCCCTTCAATCGCAGCTCTACACCGGCCAGGAGCGCACCGTCACCACGGTGTTCATGTTCGTCGCGCTGGCTTCCGCCTGGAATCTCATCGGCGGCTACACCGGTTACGCCTGTTTCGGCCAGGTCGGCTTCTTCGGCCTCGGCGGCTACACGACCGCCTTCCTCATGGTCCACGGTGGTCTGTCGTTCTGGCTCGCTCTCCCCCTTTCCGCGACCGTGGCGGCCGGCTTCGCCGCCGTCGTCGGGCTGCCGCTGCTACGGCTGAAGGGCCACTACTTCGCGGTGGCCACCCTGGGCGTCGCCGAGGGACTGCGCGAACTCGTGATCAACGTGCCAGGGTGGACCGGCGGGGGAGCCGGGATCACGATCCCCACGGCCGGAGCCAAGGCGCCCACCCCGTGGATCGGCAACGACGGCTTCTACCTCCTGTTCCTCGCCCTCGCCGTCCTCTCGGTGCTCGTCGCCGCTCTGATCTCCGGCGGCCGCACCGGATACGCGCTGCGGGCCGTCAACCAGGACGAGGACGCCGCCGCCTCGATGGGCATCAACACCACCCGGGCCAAGACCCTGGCCTTCGCCGTGTCCGCGGCGCTCACCGGCGCGGCCGGGTCGGCCTACGCGTTCCAGCAGGTCACCATCTTTCCGGCGAGGCTGTTCGACGTGGACATCACTGTCCTGATGGTCGTCATGGTGGTGATAGGCGGAGCCGCCACGATCGCCGGGCCGATCCTGGGCGCAGTGGGTATCGCCGCCGTCTCCGAATACCTGCGACAGCACTTCACAGAGGCCCACACCTTCACGCTCGGCGCCCTTGTCATCGCGGCGGTCGTACTGCTCCCCCAGGGAGTCGTCAACTTCACGCGGGACGCCGCCCGTACACGGGATTTCTCGCTCCTCACCAACATTCGGAGGTACCGGCTGTGAACGGCACCCCACCGGCCGGCCGCACCGGTCCGATCCCGTCGGCACTCACGGCCGGCTCCGCACCCGCACCCGTCCTGCAGACGACGGGCCTCGGGCGCCGCTTCGGCGGGCTGCAAGCCGTGTCGGACGTCGACCTGAGCATCCCGCCCGGCAGAACCATCGGGGTCATCGGCCCCAACGGCGCGGGCAAGAGCACGCTGATCAACCTCATCACCGGGCATCTCACTCCGAGCAGCGGCCGAGTGCTGATCAACGGCGTCGACCTCACCGGGGCACGGCCCTGGCGCGTGGCCCACGCGGGCGTCGCCCGAACGTTTCAGATCGTCAAGCCCTTTCGCGGGCTGACGGTGTGCGACAACGTGGCCGTCGCCGCACTGTTCGGGCCTTCACCGGCACGCACACCGACGGCCGCCCGCAAGGAGGCCGCGCAGGTACTGGAGCGGGTGGGCCTGGGCGGCAAGGACCCGCTCACCACAGCGGAACTGTCCGTCGCCGACGCGCGCCGCCTCGAACTGGCCAAGGCCCTCGCCCTGCAGCCGAAGCTGCTCCTGCTCGACGAGGTCCTGGCGGGCCTGCGGCCGGTCGAGATCGACGCCTCCCTCCAGCTCATCGACGACCTCAAGAAGGCGGGGCTGACCCTGCTGGTGGTCGAGCACATCGTGCAGGCCATCACCGCCGTCTCCGACGAGATCCTCGTCCTGCACCACGGCCAGGTGCTCATGCACGGCGCGCCCGACCACGTCCTGGGCGACGAACGCGTCATCGAGGCGTATCTCGGCCGCCGCTACGCGAAGAGGAACCGGACATGAGGTGTCAGAGCACATGAGATGTCAGATCAACCGGCTCACCGCCGGATACGGACGAGTCGAAGTGCTGCGCGGAGTCTGCCTGGAGATCGACGCAGGAGAGATCGTGGCGCTGGTCGGACCGAACGGAGCCGGCAAGTCCACGCTGCTGCGCGCCGTCACCGCGATGATCCCCGACCGTGCCGGATCGGTCCTCCTCGACGGTCAGGAGCTCATCGGCGGCACGGTCGAGTCGATCGCGGACGCCGGAGTGGCGCATGTGCCAGAAGGCAGACGGCTGTTTCCCGGGCTGACCGTCCGGGACAATCTCCGGCTGGGCGGCTGGCGCATCCGCAGGAAGAACCTCGACGAGGTGCTCGAACTCTTCCCGCGGCTGGCCGAACGGCTCGACCAGGTGGCCGGCAGCATGTCGGGCGGCGAACAGCAGATGTGCGCCATCGCCCGGGGCCTGATGAGCCGGCCCCGGCTGCTGCTCATCGACGAACTCTCGCTGGGCCTGGCCCCGGTCATTGTCGACGAGATCCTGGTCCGGCTCTCCGACGTGGCCGCCACGGGCACGGCCGTCCTGTTGGTGGAGCAGGACGCCGGCGCGGCCCTGGAGGTCGCCCACCGCGGATACGTACTCGAACTCGGGCACATCACCGTATCCGGCACGGCATCCCAGCTGACGAGCAACCCCCGCATGCAAGCGGCCTATCTGGGCACCCTCGGATAGCCTCGGCGCACCCACCGGGCCGATCCGCCTGCCGGCAGCGGCCCCCGGGTCCCTGGAACGCCTGTTGCGGCGCTCCAGGGACATCCGCGGAGCTGCGGTCCGGGGCGGGCACCGGGCCCGCCGGACCGGACCGCCCGGGACAGCCAGTCAGGACAACCGGAACGGCTGGACCACGGACGCCTGGACAGCCGGTCCGGGAGCACCGCAATTGCCCGGTCCGGATCCGTTGGAGCGGCCGGTGCAGGACTACGGGGAGCGTCCCTCCGGTGACGCCGCAAGCAGTGCGGAACCGCCTGAACGGGACCGTCTTAACAGATTGTTAGGCAGACCGGCCGCGCCTTGTCCGGCCGTCAACGACGTGCACAGGCTTGTGAGTACCGGACAGCCGCGCGCCGACCGGGCTGGCTCATCCTTCAAGAAAGGCAGCCGACCGCATGTTCACCACCTTCACGCCCTCCCTCGGCGAGGGGCGCACTGCGGCAGGGCTGCCCGCGTGCCGCACCGAACTGTCGCTCGCCTGCACCCCTGGCTCCGTGGGCCGGGCACGGCACCACGCCGCCCACATGCTGCGCGCATGGCACGCCCACGACGACACCGTGGACGCCGCGTGCCTCATCGTCTCCGAGCTCACCACCAACGTCCTGTGCCACGCGGACGGGCGCAGGGACCGGCTCGGGTCGGGCGGCTCGTTCACCCTCGGTCTGGAGATCATGGGTGACCTGGTGGAGATATCCGTGTGGGACCCCAACCCCATCCCTCCGGTCCTGGCGGCCCCGGAAGCCGGCCAGACTCATGGCCGGGGCCTGGTCATCGTCGCGATGACCAGCACCCGCTGGGGCCACCGGCCAGCAGCCCGCGGTCCGGGGAAGGTTGTCTGGGCGCGGCTGCCGCTGGTGCGCGGCGACGTGCCGGCCTCCGCCCTTCGGGATCCGGATCCGCAGGCCGTGGGGGACTGAGGTCGACAGGAGGACCGAGGGTGTCCATCCGTTGTGCCGAGTGCCATGCTGGAGAAGCGGGAATCGAGGCATCATGCACACGCTGCTCGTGGAGGACGACGACCGGCTGGCTCACGCGCTCGCCACGGCGCTCAGTGTGCACGGATACGTCGTCCGGCGCGTGAGCAGAGGCCAGGACGCGCTGCGTCTCATCCATGGAGCCGAGTTCGTCCTGCTCGACCTGGGGCTGCCCGACCTGGACGGCCTCGAACTCCTCCGTCGTCTGCGCGCCCTCACCGGTGTCCCGCTCATCGTGGTCACGGCCCGTGACGGGCAGCGGGACATCGTGCAGGGGCTGCGCGCCGGCGCCGACGACTACCTGGTCAAGCCCTTCCACATGGTGGAGCTGATGGCCAGGATCGACGCTGTCCGCCGCCGCGCCCGCGGGCGGCCGCCGCACGCCGCCGGGGGTGCACGGCCGCAGGCCACCGTGCACGTCGGCGACGTGGAGATCGACCTGACGGGCCGCACCGTACGCGTGGCGGGCGAGCAGGTGCATCTGACCCGCCGCGAGTTCGATGTCCTGGCCATCCTGGCGGAGCATCCCGGCGAGGCCCGTTCCCGGGCGGAGATCCTCGACCGCGCGTGGGGCGACACGCTGCTGTCCGCATCACGCTCCCTCGACGTCCACGTCTCGGGCATCCGCGCCAAGACCGGACGTCCCGGCCTGGTCAGCACGGTGCATGCCTTCGGATACCGGCTGCCCACGCCGGAACCGGGGAGTCTCCCGGCACACGACATACCGGAAGCGGTATGGCCCGCCGACTGCTGATCATCCTGACGGTCCTCATGGGCATCGCGTCGCTCGCACTGAGCATGCCGCTGGCGGACTCCTACGCGCGTGACCGGACGGAGCAACTGCTGCTGCAGCGGCGTACCGAAGCGGTCAGGTTCGCCAACCTGGCGGCTTCCGTGGTCACCGACGCGGACCGGTCGGAAGTCTCGACCGAGATGCGCCGGTACGCCGACCTGTACGGCTCGGGCGTGGCCCTTGTCGACGGGCAGGGCCACGTGCTGCTCCAAACGGGGTCCAGCGCGCAGTGGAGCACGGAGCCGGCGCGGGAGGCACGCGACCGCGCGCTGACCGGGCGGACCACCGACCGTCTGCCGACGATCAGGCCGTGGGGGCCGGACCGGGTGGTGCTCGCGGAGCCGGTCGGGGGCGACGAGCAGCTCAGCGGGGCCGTCCTCATGACGGTGCCGACCACCGCAGCGGCCCATGACGTCACGGTGCGCTGGTTGCTGATCGCGGCCGGCGCGCTCACGGCCTTCGCCGCCGCCGCCGGCGTGGCGGTCTGGATCACCCAGTGGCTGCTGCGTCCTGTCCGGCAGCTGGATCACGCGGTGGACGACCTGGCCCAGGGCAATCCGGGCACCGGCCTGGGGCGCAGCACGGGACCACCGGAGCTGCGGCGGCTGGAGCAGCGCTTCTTTGTGATGGCCGAGACGGTGACGGAGTCCATCCGCCGCCAGCGCGACTTCGTCGCCGACGCCTCCCACCAGTTGCGCAATCCGCTCGCCACCCTGCTGCTTCAGCTGGAGAACATCGAGCCGTATCTCGTGCCCGCCGGAAGGGACGAGCATGCTCTCGCCGTGGACGAGGTGGGGCGGCTGGCCCGGCTCCTCGACGCGCTGCTGGTGCTCGCCCAGGTCGAGTCCTCCGAGGAGGATCTGGTCGACCTCGACGTCTCCGGGGCCTGCCGCAGCCGGCTCGCGGCCTGGCAGCGCGTGTACCGGTCCGCTGGTCTGGCACTGGTGGACTCGGTCGCCGACGGCGTACGCGGCAGAGGACTGCCGAGTGCCGTGGACCGGGTGCTGGACGCGGCGCTGGACAACGCGGCCAAGTTCGTACCGCGGGGCGGTCAGGTGGAGGTCCGTGCCACAGCGGGGCAAGCAACGTGCCGCGTGCTGGTCCGCGACGACGGCCCCGGGCTGCCTGCCGACCGTCTGGCCCGCATGCCCCGCCGCTTCACCCGCGGCCCGGAGCATCAGAATCTCCCGGGCAGCGGGCTGGGCCTGGCGATCGCCGACGAGATCGCCAGGAAGAGCGGCGGACGGCTGACACTCTCCGGGAACACGCCGCACGGGCTTGTGATCGAACTCCTGCTGCCCGGTGTGCCTCCGTCGGCCCCTCCCCGCCCGCGCGGCGCCAGGGCGGCGTCGCGGGCGGAACCGTTCGATCGCCGGCCGCCGTCCGAGCGGACCGCATCGGACGCCCAGCCGTGAGGGACCGGCAGTCAGCCGTGGACGGACCGGTAGTACGAGACCGCGCCTGGATGCAGCGGAACGCTTCCCGTTGAGATCGCGAACCGGGGCTCCAAGCGGGCGCCGGCTGATACCGGGCGCATGATGTCGACACGGCGGGCGAAGAGCACGCGCAGCAGCTCGTAGACGGCGTCGTGGGGTACGTCGGGGCGGGCGACCAGGTAACTGCCGGTGCCGATGGTGGGCACGGGCGCGTCCAGCCCGTAGGGCTTGGCCGGAATCGCCACCGTCGTGTACGCCGGACCGTACTTCTTGCGCATGGGCTCCACATAGGTGTCCAGAGCAAGCAGTCTCAGGGGCACCTCTCTGCTCAGATCACGCACTGCTGGAGTTGGTACGCCCCCGGACCAGAAGAAGGCGCGGACGCTCCTTCCTCTGAGCGCTTCCACGGAGCCCATGAGGCTCAGCTGCTCAGGGACCACGGCCCGGGAGCCGGTGAGCCCGGCGAGCTCCAGGAGCCGCTGGGAGATCACCTGGGCTCCGGAGCCCTCGGCCCCCAGGACCACCCGCTGGCCCGCCAGGTCCCTGACCGCGGTGACGGAGTCGTCCGCACGGACGACGAGATGTGTGTAGTTGACGTAGATCCGGGCGAGCGCGGTCAGGTGCACCGGGTGGATGAACGGGTGCCGTCCGCGGATCGCGTCCTCGGCCACGTCGGCCGTGGTCAGCGCCAGCGCCAGGCTCCCCTTGTTGTCGAGGCGACGCAGGTTGTCCACGCTGGCCGAGGTGGTGACGGGGATGACCACCGGCGAGTGGACGCTGTCCGCGACCGCGGCTGAGAACGCATGTCCGAAGGAGAAGTACGCTCCGCCCTCTGTCCCGGTCCCCAGCCGAAGACGCAGCACGGGCCCCCGGCCCGGGGCACAGGCTGCAGCCTGCGCCCCGATCAGCACGGCAAGCCCTCGTCCGGCAAACCGTAGAACAGCCCGTCGGCTCCACGTCACCGGACCCGGACCGCGTACAAATGACACGCAACCATCATGCACATGCGGCACTCCCGGACAGGAACGTGAGGACTGGCGAGATTCAGTTGTGACACGCCTACGACCGCAGACCTGAAGATCCTCCGCGACTGCCGCCCGAAAAGGGGACGACGTCCTCCACCCCATGTTCGGGACTGTAAGACGTTCGGTGTAACTCCCGATCATGGAAGATGCATCGATGACCAGTGAGAACGTGCCCGAGTCCGAGGCTGTCGAGACAACGAAAGCTGCGTCGGCGAAGGCCGTGGACGACCAGCTGATCGACGAGCTGGTGGGTCGGGCCCAGGCCGAGGGCCTGCAACTGACCGGCGAGGGCGGGCTGTTGCAGCAGCTGACCAAGGCTGCTGGAGTCCGCCCTGGAAGGCGAGATCACCGACCATCTCGGCTACGACAAGCACGATGCGGCCGGGAAGAACGGCGGCAACTCTCGCAACGGCAAACGTTCCAAGACCGTCTTGACCGACGTCGGCCCGGTGGAGATAACCGTGCCCCGCGACCGTGGCGGCTCCTTCGAGCCGAAGATCGTCAAGAAGCGGCAGAAGCGCCTGACCGGCGTCGACGAGATGGTCATCTCGCTGGCCGCGAAAGGCCTGACCACCGGCGAGGTCCAGGCTCACCTGGCGGAGGTCTATGGACCTTCGACATCACCTTCGACGGCCGCCTCTCGGCGGCCCGTCAGTAATCCCAACTACCCAGTTACACCATTCGTTTGACAGTCCCGGAGGTCGCGCAGCACGGGGTGGAGAACGTATACGCGGACCTGCCTGGCGCCAATGCGGTATGGGGTGGGAGGACGATGACCTATCCCACGTATTGGTCGGACATTGCCGAGCCTGATCTCGTTGTTGCGGGAGTCCAGACACCGCAAGGCGTGGGGTTCGCGATCTGGGACGTTAAGCCCGCCTCGACATACGGGCGCAGCTACACGGCATCCGTCAACAAGCTCGCGGGCTACATTCGTGGATTCCGAAACGAGTTCGGCTGGCCTGTGGTCGCGGGTGATCCGATCATTCCGGAGGCCCGCCCCTATCCTCGGGACCCGAACGGTGACGAAGGCGTCATGCTCATCTTCAACGGAACGGAGTGGGACCACTTCGACATCCCTAACGCCGAGCCCAACCACCGCTATCCTGAGTCGGACATCGCCCCCCTCGGTGACACCGATGGGCTGATCTTCTACAAGCTGGACAAGCTTCAGGGGCGAAAGGGCAAGAGTCGCTGGGGCGCCGCGCTGAGCGAGTTCCACGCGGCGGGGGCGGAGGTGGGCAGCTCCCAGGTCTGGGTGTGCCGTCCTACCGGCATCCCGAACTTCGCCAGCAACCCGCTCCAGAGCATCGGCACAAGCGGCGGGGCGAACACCTCCAGCCTGACCAGTCAAACAGCGCTGTCCGGCTATGGTCCCGGTCCTCTCGCGGCCGTCGACCCCATGCCCTTCTGGCCGGCCGTACACTCCCACATCGAGACCCGCGTAACCGGCATGTCCATCGACCTCCCGGGCTTCGACGGAGGGCCCATCGGTACTGCCTTCTCGGTGATGCTCGGGCGCCAGGTGGCGGGCCGTGCAAGCGTCGGGGCTGTCGAAGTGGTTGCTCCCGTGCTGGAAATGTTCGTACTCGCCGCATGAAGGAAGAAGCGGATGTCAACCGAGCTCACGATGCGACGCGTGACCGCAGACGCCTATCAGCGCATGGCGGCGGGTGAATTCGTGGTCGAATTCAAGAAGGAAGAGCGCGGAGTTGGGGAGGCGTGGGACGTGCTTGCCCGGATCCTCGCCCACGGATTCATCGAATCCCCCCAGACGCATGCACTGGCCCTCACGGGGGGACGCGCGGTGCCAGCGCCACCAGGGGTCAGAGCAAAGGCGCTCTCACCGGATGAGGTCAAGGAAGCGAGTAAGCTTCTCAACGTGTTCCTTGATGGAGTAATTGAAAGGCGGCATCACCAACTGGATTTCACCGATGCGCAGGGTGGTCGCGCTGACGGGACGCCAACGATCCCCGTTGAAACCTGCATTCAAGCATTTCGGCGTCTTCGTAAGTTCTATGCGAAGGCAGAAATCCACGGAGAGGGCATGGTCCTTCTCTTCGTTGAGTCGGACGGACCCGTGGAGATGCGGCGATGAGCATCGAGCTGACGATGAGGCGCGTCTCGCCGTATGTCTACGATCGAATGATGCGTGGCGAATCCTCCTTCCCATACAGGTATGTCGCCGAAAGTGGGCAGATCGCCAAACACTGGGAAGTCATGGCCTTCATCCTGGCCAATGGAAACCGCGCGAACCCAGGGCCGGCCGTTGCGATCGTCGGTGGGCAGCGGTTGCCAGGTGAGCAACCGATGGACCAGGACTTCGGCGGCACCCGGCTATTCTCATCCCCAAAAGTTGCCGAAGTCGCAGAAATGCTCGCCCAGCTTTCCGACGAGGAATACCGGCGACGCTTCGAGCACCTGGACTTCACGGGTGTCTATGGCTCCGAGTTGAACGGCCGTCCGGCCCATGACGTCGACGTTTCTCTTCAGCACCTCCACCACCTCCGCGCCTTCTACGGCGCCGCGGCACAGGCAGGCGACGCCATGATGCTGTGGCTGGACTGAACGAACATTCGTTGTCGGCGGGGCTCGGCGGGAGCGGCAGCCGGGGCTGGTACCCGGCGAACTGCCGCGCCCCGGCGCCGTGCGCGGCACCGGGCCCCTCAAGCAAGTAGCAACATGTACTACATGGAGACCACGGCCCGAGAGTTCAACCAGAAGTCCTCACAGGTCCTCGCCGCAGCAGCGCGCGGGGAGACCGTCACGGTCACCAAGAACGGCGTCGCGGTGGCCCGGGTGGTCCCGATCAGCGAGGACGACATCCCTCCGCACCCTACGGATCCCATGGGGGAGATCGACCTTCCCGATCTCGGCCTTCCCGACCTCACCGACGACGAGATCGAGGAGACGCACAAGAGAATGGGCACCTGAACGTGATCGCAATAGCCGACACCCACGCCACGCCCTCCACTTGCAGTGGATGAGCGATGCCACCTGCCGTCTGGTCCACGCCGCCGACTGGCCACCCGACCCCGATCCGCTGGAACTCGCCCTCTTCGAGGGCGGATGGAGCCCGACACCGAGCCGACGGGGCGGCACATCGGAGACAAGCCACTGCATACGGGGCAGTGAAATAGCGCGCCAACCCTGCTGACTCCGGAGTGCCACCGCGACAGGTCTCCGGCACGCCTCACACCGTCATTGAGCGAAATACTTCGCCGCCTTGCGTAGGGTCTCGCCCTCCTCCTCGAACTCGCGGACTTTCTGGCGCAGAGCGGTGTCCTCCGCTCCAGCTGAGACCTCGGTGTCGGCCGGAGCAGAACTCGTGGGCCCAGGCGTGGATCTGACCGGCATTCGGCCAGGCACGGTCCGGCAGCGGTGCGCGGGCGAGCAGCTGGCGCAGCTCCTCGCGGATGTCACCGTCGGGGGAGTCCGTCGAGGCTTTGCACGGCGGGGCCTTGGGCCCTGCCCAGGGCTGCGGATGGCTTTACTCGCCGTGGTACAGGCGTTGCGGGCCGATCAACTGAAGGTGGTGGGGGTCGTTCTCGGCGAGAGCGTGCAGTTCATCGGTGAAGCCCGCGCCGCTGTAGCACTGCAGCCGGGTGGTGTCGGTGGCGATGCCACGGTCGATGAGGAGGGAGCGGATGTGCTGGAGGCGTTCCAGGTGCCCCCTGCCCATACGGTCGTTCCATTTGGCTTCGCCGATGGCGAGCAGCACCTCGCGGCCCTCGCCGCTGTCGCCGTGGACGGCGACGTCGACTTCGTGACTGGTCCTGGCGGCGGGGTCGTTGACGGTTCCGGCGGCCACCCGGGTGACCTGTCCTCCATGGGTTTCGGGGCTGGCGTGCCAGCGGGCCCATTGACGGCAGACCTGTTCGAAGTGCGGGCCGACGACCTTGCTGCGGAAGGTGGACTGGGTACGGCGCCAGACCGCGGGGGCACGTCCGGGGCGTTCCAGATCGCCCCAGGCCGGGCGCATGACCGCATGGTAGAAGGCGACGAGGGGCTCGGCGATGCGGTAGGCGGACCGGTTGCGGCGGAAGGCATCCGCCTCGTGGGTGATCATGCCGACGTCCTGGAGGACGCTGAGCGGGTGAGCCAGGTCGGTGGACTTGCGGCCGAGGTAGTCGGCGATGCCGCCCCGGGCGGTGTTTCCGGAGGCGATGGCGGCCAGGACGGAGTGGTAAAGCGCGGTGTCGTGCAGTTCGGGTTCCTCGGCGAGCAGGTATCGGGCCTCGCGGAAGAGCGGGCGGGCGGGGTTGAGGACGGCGCGGGTGACCCAGGCGTCGAAGTCGTCCGCACCGGCGGGGGCGTCGCCCTGGGTGAACTCGCGACGGTAGGCGGGGGTGCCGCCGACGATGGCATTGGTGAGCAGCGCGGTGCGCGGGTCGGTGATCTCCCAGAACTCGGCGGCGAGCCGGAAGTCCAGGGTGGGGACGATGAGTTCGAGGCCGGCCCGGCCGCGCAGCGGAGCGTTGCCGGCCAGGAGTCCCCCCATGAAGGACAGGGCGGAGCCGCACAGCAGGAGCCGTACGGGGGTGTTGGTGTGCTGGGCGGCGGGGTCGAGGGCCCGCTGGATGATCGAGGGCAGCGCGGGGGAGGCCTTGGCGAGGAAGGGGAACTCGTCGATGACTGCGGTGGTGGGGCTGCCCTGGTCGGCGCTGCGCATCAGTTCCGTGACGGCCTCGTCCCAGTGCAGGAAGCGGAACGGGGTGCTCTGGCCGCGGTGGTGGGCCAGGGCCTGGCCGAACTGGCGCAGGGCGTCGGCCTCGGTGGTCTCGGTGGCGGTGAACATGAAGCCGCCGCTCGCGCGGGTGAGGGCGTCGAGGAGGAAGGTCTTGCCCTGGCGGCGGCGGCCGGAGACCACGCCGAGGGCGGCGCGGGGGCCGGGCAGGGCCGCGAAACGGGTGAGCTCGGCCCATTCGAAGTCGCGGTCGAACATCTCGGCGGGCTTGTGCACAATGCGCCCTCTCTAGAGTAGTCGCATTTATTATAGCTACACCTATACAATCACGCCATCCAGGTCGGGGACCAGCCGGGTCGGCGCTGGTCCCAGACGGCGGCGTGGGCAGCTGCGCCAGCCAGGCGCGGAGCACGGCCAGCCAGTCCGTACGCGCGAAGGCGGCAGTACTCAAGTGGCGAGTGATGCCCTCGGTGTAGGGCCGGGCCGAGAGCACCTCCAGGGCGTCGCCCGCAGTCCCCAGAGGCACTGCGGGCGACGAGAAGACCGAATGATGCTCCGCGCAGGACACGTTCCCCCTCGGGACCCCACGCCTGCCGCGATGACGCAGCGGCGGACGCAGAGGGGCCTCTTTCCCGGGAACGGGAAGCGCTGTCGTAGTGCAAACCGGACAACATGGTTCTGGTGTCCGTGGGTTCGAACCTGGCCGAAGGTGCCACAGCGGGGCGAGAGAACCAGCGGAATTGGGAATGGTGAGCGCCGCTGATCGAGAGGCCCGGGCCGCCACGAGTGCTCTTCGCCGTCCGTGAGGGTTGGGGGTAAGCACCCGCGGTCGGTGATGATCACGCCGCAGGTTTCACGGGAACCTCCGGAGCGGGGTAGTTGTCGCAACCCATCGCGGGAGTGTGCCGGTTGGCCCGCAGCCGCGGTCGTTGAGCTGGCGGTGTGTGGGTGGTCGAGGGCGGGCTGTCGCTTCTCGGAGGAGGGTGCGGGGCGGGGGCGATGGTGGATGGCAGGCCGGCCGGCTGTCCCTATCGGTTTCGAGGTCAGGACGTGACCATGGTGTTCAGGAGTTCGAAGGTACGGTGGTGTTGCCGGCACGGCGCTGGCGGGGTGTGGCCGGCGATGGTCAGCGGCGCAGTGAGCGGTCTCGTGCGCGCTCTGGTCGACTGGCTGCATGGGCTGGGCTAGCAACGCTGTGGCTGGCGGTATGCGAGGGCCGGGCAACTGCGTTTGCTCGGCCCCTTTTCACGCCTCGCGTCGGGTGCTGTGGGGCAGGTTGGTCCTGGTGTTCCCCGGCTGTGTCGAAGGAAGCTGAGGTAGCGGGACCGTGGGCAGGTCGGAGCAGCTCACAATGGAACCGTGGGCCTGGGCCTGGGCCTGGGCCTGGGCCGGGAAGGAAGGCGTGGTGGTCGGTGACGTCGCCTGTTGCGGCAGGGGCGTGGGGCTGCGGGAGAACTGGGGCGCTTTACCGGTGAGTTCGGGGCCGTAGAAGGGGCGCGACGGGCACGATGGTGCGGTGCATGGTGAGGAGGGCGGGTCTGCTGGCGGGCAGGGCAGCCCTGCCCGCAAGGGGCGGATGATTCCGCGTCCGATGCCCGTACCGGGGCCGCTGCGCACTGTGAAGCATCTGATCTACGAGGCGTACGCGGCAGCCGGGGCGCCCACGTTGGATGACATGGCTGGCGCTGTAGCAGCTGACGACGAGTTGAGGGCGAGTCCGTCCCGGGACACCATCCACCGGCTGATCGCTGATGCGGCTGCCTTGGCCAAGCAGGCGGACGCGGTGGCGCTGGTGACGGTGCTGACGCGGATGGCGGGCGGTGACGGGGCGCAGGCGGGTCGCGAAGTGGCCACCTGGTGGACCCGGGCACGGCTGGCCGAGCCGGTGGGACGCCCGATCGCCGACGTGGGCCCCTACGAGCTGGAAGTGCATCATGCGATCACGTTGCCGGGCGGGAACGGCCGACTGCCCGCCTATGTCAGGCGCGCGCACGATGACGAGTTGCGCCGCATCGTGGCTACGGCCGCCGCGGGATCGAGTGGTGTGGTGATGCTGGTAGGTACGCCCTCCACGGGCAAGACCCGGGCCTGCTTCGAGGCCATCCAGCAATTGCCGGACGCGTGGCGGCTGTGGCATCCGATCGCACCGGACCGTCCCCGGGCGGCCCGCGCTGATCTGGACCGAGTGGGGCCAAGGACGGTGGTGTGGCTCAACGATGCTCACCACTACCTGTTCCACGATGAGGACGGCGAGGCGATCGCGGCCGGGCTGCGGATGCTGCTGGCTGATGCCAGCCGGGCGCCAGTGCTCGTGATGGGGACGATCTGGTCGGGACCCGGATACTACGAGCGGCTGCAGACGGCTGTCCCGCGGGGCTACGCCGATCCCTGCGCTCAGGCCCGCGTGTTGCTGGCCGACCGCTGCCTGCACGTGCCGGAGGCCTTTACGGCCGATGAAGTCCAAGCGTTACACCGCTCGGGCGACGCACGGCTGGTGGCCGCCGCGGCATCCGCGCAGGACGGGATGATCACCCAGTTCCTGGCAGCCGGTTTTGACCTGCTGCATCTGTACGAGACCGCTCCGCCTGGTCCCCGGGCCCTGCTGGACGCCGCCATCGACGCCCGTCGTCTCGGTCATCCCCCCGGCCTGCCTCTGCCCTTCCTTGCGGCCGCAGCCGAGGGATACCTCAACGACACCCAGTGGGCGCTGCTGGAGGACAACTGGCTGGAGCAAGCCCTGAGCCAGCTCACTGCCGCGATCAAGGGAGCGCGGGGCCCGCTGCACCCGCAAAAGCGCCCCCGTGGCGCCTTTACTCAGCCCCTGGCAGCCCCGGGTCAGCTGTACCGCCTCGCGGACTTTCTCGACAGCTACGGCCGCACCACCCGCCGCCTCCAACGCATTCCCGCGCTGCTATGGCACGCCGCGCTGCAGCATTGCGATCTCGAGACCGCCCGCACCTTGGCCACGGCGGCCGCAGCCCGCGGCCTGCTGGAACCAGCCTGCCGCCTGTGGGCCAAAGCTGGCGCCGACCGTCACGTCGCCCAGTGCCTAGCCCGCGCAGGCCGTCTGGATGAGGCTCTGCCCTGGTTCGAACGTGCCAGCGAGCGTGGTGACCGTACGGCCCTCGGCCACGCCGCAATGGAGCTTGCTGCTGCTGGCCGTCTGGATGAGGCTCTGCCCTGGTTCGAACGCGCCTGTTCGAACAGCGACAACGGCGCTCTGCGCCACGCTGCCGAGAAACTTGCCGATGCGGGCCGGTTGGACGAGGCGCTGTCTTGGTTCGAACGTGCCGGAGCGACGGACGACGCAGAATCCCTTCTGGTGGCCGCCGAAGAGCTCGCCGATGCGGGCCGGTTGGACGAGGCGTTGGTCTGGTACGAGAACGCCTGGAAGGCCGGGGAGACAGATGCCTGCTGGCTGGCCGCCCGTCGTCTGACCGAACAAGACCGCCTGGAGCAGGCACTGGTGTGGTTCCAGCGCGCGGCCCCCACAGACGACCCCGTCCGCAACACAGCTCAGGAGCTGGCCGGCCAGGGCCGGCCTCGCCAAGCACTGTCCTGGCTCAAGCGTGCCACATCCACCACCGATCCTGAGAAGCCGTATTCCTATCGATCATGAGGACGGCTCTGATCGAACAGGTTCCCTGGTCGGGTGATCTTGGCCGCGCGGGCGCATGAAAGCAGGGCC
>NZ_JBIWOE010000042.1:0-68845 GCF_044767585.1 Streptomyces sp. NPDC101225 | reverse complement strand
CAGCTGGCAAATCACCCCGGCCACCGCATAGCGAACAGGGGCTGCCCGGCCTACGGCCGGACAGCCCCTCACCAAGATCTTCATGAGCCTTCTAGCCGACCTTGAAGTCCGCCGCCTTGGCGTCGAGGGTCTTCGTTCCGTTCTTCGCGGTGGCCAGGACCGCGATGTGCCAGGTTCCGTGCGGGGAGGTGGCGACGTCGGCGCCGGAGACCGGGGTGGTGTAGGTGCAGCGCGCGGTGCCGTCGGCGGCGGGCCTGCAGGTGGCGGAGTCCACCTCGGTCATCTCCGCGGCGGTCGGCTCCTTCTTGCCGAGTGCCGAGCCGGCCGGCCACGCCAGCACCTTCAGGCTCTTGACACCCGAGGACGCCCTGACGCCGGTGGTGAAGGTGAACGAGCCGCCACGGTCGCCGGTGGGCGCGGTGTAGTGGGCGGTGCTGTGCACGAGGGCCGGGGGCTGCTCACCGGCCTGGGCGACGGCGAAGGCTCCCGCACCGCCGAGGACGACGACACCGGCGGCGACGGACAGGGCGACACGACGACGGGACATGGTGAGCTCTCCGTGACTGGATCGGGCCGCCTGGGCGGCGACGGGCCGACCGGCCCGTGCTGGGCGGTCCGCCCGCGCCGGGCGGCCGGGTGATACCGGCGCGTTCGTCCGCGCCGGCACCACCGATCCTCGCGGCCCGTACATCACCGGGCCTGAGTACGAGTACTCAACTCGCCCTGGGTGATGGGGGCTTGTCGGAGCTCGGGCGAACCGGCCTAGGCCCTCAGACCTGCCCTGTCCCCCATCACCATCACCGGATGCAGAGCCGGGTCGAGCGTACGCAGCAGATACCTCATCGCCGACTCGGAGACGCTGATGCACGCCGACGTACCACTGCCGTGGTCCATGTGCAGCCAGATCCCGCCACCCTTCGCGTCGCCCTGGGGGCGCGTCGGGTCGTCGGGGGCGGTGCCCCTGACGCGGTTGTAGTCGATGGCGATGACGTAGTCGAAGTCGTGCCAGTGGGACTTCGCCCACTCGCGCGGGGCAGCGAAGGACGCGTCGCGGGTGTACGGGAGGCGGGCGCCGGGGTCGGCGAGGACGCCGCCCGCGTCGGACAGGGTGAACACACCGATCGGGCTGCGCCGGTCGCCCTCGTGGTGGTCGGCGGTCCAGCCGTTCTTGCCGTTGTGCGCGGACCAGCCGCGGGTCCGCTCCCAGGCCGAGCCGTGCCTGGTGAAGAGCACCGCCGTGGCGTCCGCGGAGTTCCGGCTCACGCCGTAGACCGCCACGACCTGGCGGGAGTCGGCGGGGATGCGCCCGTGCAGGCGGTCGCCGATGCCGGGGATGGTGCGGGTCCGGTCGGCGGTGGGCGGGCGGGTGAGCGCGACGCTGCCCGCGGCGCCCTTCTCGCCGCCGTCCGCCCTGTCCCCCGTGCCTCCCTGATGTGCGCCGCCGCAGCCGGATGTGAGTGCCAGGAGGGTTCCGAGGACCGCCGCCGCGACCGCCGTACGAGATGCACCGTTCTTTCGCATCGCCCCATTCTGTACGGCCCGGGGTCGGAAAACCTGTTGCCTCCGACCACTCCGCGAGGCGAACCTTTCACGGTTTGCTACCGCCGTTCGCGGTCCCCGTCACCCAACTGACACGAGCCACTGGGACGTCAGCCGTCATGCAGATTCACGACCTTCCGTATCCCGATCCGGGCGTGCCGGACGCGCGTTCGGGTCCCCGGTTCCTGTGGTGGCTGGGCCGGAATCAGCTGGGCGGCCAGGTCAAGGCGCTGGCCTGGGGCCTGCTGCACTTCACGTCGGTCTCGGCACTGCCCTTCTGCGTCGGCATGGCCATCCAGGCGGCCGTGGACCGCTCGGGGAGCCGGCTCGCGCTGGCAGGCGGCCTGTTGGCGCTCGCCGCGTTCGCCATCGCGCTCGGCGACACCTTCCTGCACCGCACCGCGGTCACCAACTGGATCACGGCCGCGGCCCGCGTCCAGCAGCTCCTCGCCCGCAAGGCCGCCCGGCTGGGCGCGGCCCTGACCCGGCGCGTCGCGGCCGGTGAGGTCGTCGCCGTCTCCACCGGCGACGTCGAGAAGATCGGCTGGTTCGTCGAGGCCGTCTCCCGGTTCACCGCGGCCGCGCTGACCGTCGTGGTCGTCTGCGTGTCCCTGCTCGTCTACCAGCCGGCGCTCGGCCTGGTCGTCGCCGTGGGCCTGCCCGTGGTGGCACTGGCCGCGCTGCCGCTGCTGCCGCGGGCGACCCGGCGCGCCGACTTCCAGCGCGAGAAGGCGGGACGGGCCACCGAACTGGCCTCGGACACCGTCGCCGGCCTGCGCGTGCTGCGCGGCATCGGCGGAGAGGAGCTGTTCCTCGACCGCTACCGCAGCGCCTCCCAGGAGGTCCGCCGCGCCGCCGTGCGCAGCGCCCGCATGTGGTCCCTGATCTCCGCGATCCAGGTGCTGCTGCCGGGACTGCTGATGGTCGTGGTGGTCTGGTACGGCATCCATCTGGCGCGCCAGGGCCGGATCACGGTCGGCGAACTGGTCACCGTCTACAGCTCGGTGATGGTGCTCGGATATCCCCTGCGCCATTTCGAGGAGATCGCGATGGCCTACTCGTTCTCGCGGCCCTCCGCGAGGCGGGCGGCGCGCGTGCTGTCGCTGGAGCGGGCCACCGGCATCGACGGCATGGGCTCGGCCGATGTGCCGGAGGGCGCCCAGCCGGACGGCGTACCGAAGGGCTCGCGCCCGGACGGCGCACTGAAGGGCTCGCGCCCGGACGGCGCATTGAAAGGCTCGCGCCCGGACGGCGCATTGAAAGGCTCGCGCCCGGACGGCGCATTGAAAGGCTCGCGCCCGGACGGCGCACCGAAGGACGCGCAGCCGGAGGGCGCGCTGAAAGGCTCGCGCCCGGAAGGCGTGCCGGCCGGTGATCTGTACGACCCCGCCACCGGGCTGCTCGCTCCCGCGGGACGGCTGACCGCCGTGGTGTGCGGTGACCCGGACGCGGCGGGGCGGCTGGCCGAGCGACTGGGCGGCCACCCGGCCGAGCAGGGCACGTCCGTCCTGCTCGGCGGTGTGCCGCTGGACGAAGTGCCGCTGGACTCGGCCCGTCAGGCCGTACTGGTGCAGGACAAGGACCCGGTGCTGCTGTCCGGTTCGCTGAACGAGTTGCTCGACGTGCCCGCCTCGGGTGGCGTCAGTGCGCGGGACGCGCTGGCGGCCGCCCGGTGCGAGGACGTCCTGGAGGCGCTCGCGCAGGGCTCGCCGGAGACCGGGGACGCGATGGACGCCCGGATCACCGAGCGCGGTCGGTCGCTGTCCGGCGGGCAGCGGCAGCGGCTGGCGCTGGCCCGGTCGCTGATCACCGACCCGGCGGTGCTCGTCCTGGACGAGCCGACCTCGGCCGTCGACTCCCACACCGAGGCGCGCATCGCACGGGGCGTGCGCGGCCTGCGGGAGGGGCGCACGACGGTGGTGTTCACCTCCTCACCGCTGCTCCTGGACCACGCGGACCGGGTCGTGCTGGTGCACGAGGGCGCGGTCACGGCGGTCGGCGTGCACCGCGACCTGCTGCGGACCGAGCCCCGCTACCGGGCCGTGGTGACCCGGGAGACGGACGAAGAGGCCGCCCTGGGCGGCGTCCTGGCCATGAACGAACGCAAAGAAGAAATCGAGGAGTCGGCATGATCGGCGTCGCGCCACCGGCCTACGACCCGGCGGCCCCGACGACGGCGAACACCCTGCCCGTCGGCGCCCCGGCGACCGTACGCGCCTACGTGGCAGAACTCTTTGGGCGCCACCGCCGCGCCTTCCTGATCCTGATGGCCGTCAACATGGTGTCCGTGGTCGCCTCGATGGCGGGCCCGTGGCTGCTGGGCGATCTCGTCGAGCGGGTGTCGGAGGGCGCGCGGGAGCTCCATCTGCCGCTCACCCTCTCGCTGTTCGTGCTCGCGCTGATCGTCCAGGGCGTCTTCGTACGGCAGGTGCGGCTGCGCGGCGCGATGCTGGGTGAGCGGATGCTGGCCGACCTGCGCGAGGACTTCCTCGTCCGGTCGGTCGGGCTGCCGCCGGGCGTGCTGGAACGGGCGGGCACCGGCGACCTGCTCTCCCGCATCACGACGGACATCGACCGGCTCGCCAACGCGATGCGCGAGGCGGTGCCGCAGCTCTCCATCGGCGTGGTGTGGGCGCTGCTGCTGCTCGGCGGCCTCGTCGTCACGGTGCCGCCGCTGGCACCCGCCGTGCTGGTCGCGGTGCCGCTGCTGGTGATCGGCTGCCGCTGGTACTTCAGGCGGGCACCGTCCGCCTACCGCTCGGAAGCCGCGGGATACGCCGCCGTGGCCGCCGCCCTCGCCGAGACCGTCGACGCCGGCCGCACCGTCGAGGCCCACCGCCTCGGCGACCGCCGCATCGAGCTGTCCGACCGCCGGGTGAAGGAGTGGACGGCCTGGGAGCGCTACACGCTGTGGCTGCGCTCCGTGCTCTTCCCGGTCCTCAACCTCACCCATGCCACCGTGCTCGGGTCGGTGCTGATGATCGGCGGGGTGTTCGTTCTGCGGGGCTGGATCGGGGTGGGCCAGCTGACCACGGGCGCACTCATCGCGCAGATGCTCGTGGACCCGGTCAACCTCATCCTGCGCTGGTACGACGAACTGCAGGTGGCGCAGGTGTCACTGGCCCGGCTGGTCGGCGTGCGCGACATCGAGCCGCACGCCGGGGAGGCGGCGCTGGCCCCCGACGGCCGCGATGTGCACGCGGACCGGGTCCACTTCGGCTACCGCGAGGGCGTGGACGTGCTGCGCACGGTGTCGCTGCGGGTCGCGCCCGGTACCCGGCTGGCGCTGGTCGGCCCGTCCGGCGCGGGCAAGTCCACACTGGGCAGGCTGCTCGCGGGCATCTACGCGCCCCGGGACGGCCACATCACCCTGGGCGGCGCCGAGCTGTCGCAGATGCCCGCCGAACGCGTCCGCTCGCACGTGGCCCTGGTCAACCAGGAGCACCACGTCTTCGTGGGTTCCCTGCGCGACAACCTCCTGCTGGCCCGGACCTCCGCCGTCAACGCCGAACTGTGGGCGGCGCTCGGCGCGGTCGACGCGGACGGCTGGGCGCGGGCGCTGGACGACGGTCTGGACACCGAGGTCGGCTCGGGCGGACAGGCCCTCACTCCGGCCCAGGCCCAGCAGATCGCGCTGGCCCGGCTGGTGCTGGCCGACCCGCACACACTGGTCCTGGACGAGGCGACCTCGCTGCTCGATCCGCGGGCGGCACGCCACCTCGAACGGTCCCTCGCCCGCGTCCTGGCCGGCCGCACGGTGGTCGCGATCGCCCACCGCCTGCACACCGCCCACGACGCGGACGTGATCGCCGTCGTCGAGAACGGCCGCATCGCCGAACTCGGCAGCCACGAGGAACTGGTGACGGCGGATGGCGCGTACGCGGCGCTGTGGCGGTCGTGGCACGGGTGAGCCGGGTGCCACTCACCGGTCGGGGGCTGCCCTACGGCGGCTCCCGGCCGGGTCAGTAGCCGTAACCGCCGCCGCCCTTGCCGCCGGTGCTGTTGCTGTTGCTGTTGCCCGTGGTGCTCGGCGCCGGGGCGGCCGTCCTGATCGGCGCGCCCTTGTCGTTCATGACGTACCAGATCCTGCCGATGCCCTGGCCCTTCACGTCCCCGGCCGAGTGGTCGCCGGCGTAGTAGTACAGCGGGTGTCCGGCGTACGTCACCTGCGCCTTGCTCCCACCGCCCGTGGCGCCGATGAGGCTCGACCGCACGCCCTTGCCGGCGTGCGGCTTGCCCTCCATGTGCGGCCAGAGCCTGACACACGCCGCGTCGCAGTTCATCGAGTTGGTGTTCTTGCCGTCCTCGGTGAACAGGTACAACGTGCGTCCGCCGCCGTCGGTGAGAATGGTGCCGAGCGGCGAACTGCTGACCTTGATCGTGGAGGTGTCCATGGCGGCCGGCGCCTGGCCGCCCGCATGGCTTCCGCCGCCTCCACTCCCACTGCTGCCGCAGCCGGCCAGCGCCAGTGCCGACGCGAGTGCGAACCCGGCCACGGTGATCCTGCTGATGCCCATGATCTCTCCGTCCGTTCCGACGGAGGATGTACGGGCGAGGGCCCCCGGCGGATTGCACGGCCGCTGGTTCGGTCGCTCGCCCCACGGTCGCGCCCGTCGATCTCCCCGCGCTCCGGTCGGCCGTTCGCCCCACGGTCCGGTCCGTCGATCGCCCCGCAGTCCGGTCGGTCGATCGCCCCGCCGTCCGGTCCGTCGATCGCCCCGCAGTCCGGTCGGTCGATCGCCCCGCCGTCAGGTCCGTCGATCGCCCCGCCGTCCGGTCGG
Organism: Streptomyces sp. NPDC101225; assembly: GCF_044767585.1. Classification (NCBI taxonomy): domain Bacteria; kingdom Bacillati; phylum Actinomycetota; class Actinomycetes; order Kitasatosporales; family Streptomycetaceae; genus Streptomyces; species Streptomyces sp. NPDC101225. The sequence continues at coordinate 62,525 of NZ_JBIWOE010000042.1, read as the reverse complement.
TCGATCGCCCCGCCGTCAGGTCCGTCGATCGCCCTGCGGTCCGGTCCGTCATTCGCCCCGCCGTCGGTTCGATCGGATTGCGTCGCGGCGGATTCAATCCCTTCGCCCCTTTCGTACGTACCGTTGGACATGGAGCTGTTCCCGCGTGCGAACCGGGTCGACGACGCCTCGCTCGTCGCCGGTCTCGCGCTGGGCGACGAGCAGGCGGCACTCGCCTTCGTCCGCCGCTTCCAGGACGCGGTCTACGGCCTGGCCGTATCGGTGACCCGCGACCCGGCCCTCGCCGAGGACGTCAGCCAGGAGGTGTTCGTCCGGGCCTGGCGGGCCGCGGGCACCTACGACCCCCGGCGGGCCTCCGCCCTCACCTGGCTGCTCGCCATCACCCGCAACGCCGCCATCGACGCCCTTCGGGCCCGCCGCCCGACCCCGGTGCTGACCGAGACCCTGGAACGGCTCCTGGACGCGACCCTGAGCTCAGGCGCCGACGCCGACGGCACCGCCCGCCAGGCCCTGCTCGCCCTGGAGAGCGAACGAGCCGTCGCCCGCCTGCGCACCCTGCCCCCCGAGCAGGCCCGCGCGGTCGCCCTCGCCGTACTGGGCGGCTGCACGGCCGCCGAGGTGGGCCGGCACGAGCACATCCCCCTGGGCACCGCCAAGACCCGCATCCGCACCGGCCTGCGCAGGCTGCGCGACACCCTGAAGGAGGGAAGCCGCGATGGAACGCCACCCTGACCGGGCACGCCACCCCGACGAGGACGAACTGACCGCCCTTGCCCTCGGCACCCTCCCGGGCGAACCGGCGGCAGTCCTGCGCCACCTCACCACCTGCGACACCTGCCGCACCGCCTACGACGACCTCTCCGCGGCCGTCGACGCCGTCCTTCCGGCCGCTCCCGTGGTGGCGGCCCCGCCCGGCTTCGACTCCCGGGTGCTGGACCGGCTGGAACTGCGCCGCCCCTCCCCCGGCCGGTGGCGCCGCCGCACCCCGCTGCTGGTCGCCGCTGCGGCCGCGGCCGGGCTCTGCCTGGGTACCGTCGGCACGGCACTGCTGCACCATGATTCCTCCCCGGTCCAGGTCGCCCCCAGCAAACACGGCGCCGCACTGGTCACCGGCTCGGGCGCCCGCGTCGGCACGGTGGAGCCGAGCAGCGCGGGCGGCGAACGCGTGGTCGTCATGCAGATCACCTCCGGCAGCCCCGGCACGCACTACACCTGCCGGCTCCTGCTCAAGGACGGCTCCACCCGCGACGCCGGCCAGTGGTGGATGCCGTCGTCCGGCCGGGCCACCTGGATCGCCTACGGGTCGGCGTCCTCCATCCACCGCGTCGACCTGGTGACGGACGACGGCCACGTATGGTCCTCGGCCGCCCTGTCCGGCTGAGAACGGCCGGCACCGGCTGGGAACGGCCGAGTGCGGCCGGGATCGGCAGGAACCCGTCGGGACCCGCCGAGTGCGGCGCGGACCAGCTGCCGGGTGACTCCTGCCGCCGTGCCGTTGCGCAGTCCCGAAAGGGGGTGGAAGGCTGGATAGCGGCACCGGCTCGGGGAGCGTCCGGGGAGCGTCGGTCCTCCCGGGCGCAGCGGGTGCTCCGCGCGGCCGCGGCCCGGCGTCCGGCGCGGTTCGGGCCCTTCCCCACCACTGGAGGTATCCGTGAACAGCGCCGACGGATGGGGAGACGACGTCTACCAGCCCGACGGATCCGAGATCCAGGACGACTCGGGCATTCTCGACTCCGAGGACACGCTGGTCGACGACGGTGTCGAAGACCCCCTCGATCGCGGCTGGTCCCCTCCGGAGCGGCCGTGGGCGGTGGAGCACGACGGCGTGACCGCCGCGGAGGCCAGACGGGGGGAGACGCTGGAACAGCGGCTCTCCGAGGAGACGCCCGAACTCGTCATGTCCGACGGTGACGGCCTCGGCGACTGTGACGGCTCGGACGGCGAACTTCTGGACAACGAGGTCGGCGACCGCCGCTCCGGGCGTCTCGTCGCCCCCGACGAGGGCGCCCACGAGGACGACGAGAGCGCGCTGATCGCCACCGACGTGGGCATCGACGGCGCCGCGGCGTCCGCCGAGGAGGCGGCGATGCACGTCGTCGACGAGGACGCCCTGTCCGGCTGACCACGTCCGGGTGACGATGTCCGGATGACCCCGGCGCCCACCACTCAAGGAGCACGTATGCAGCAGGACAAGCAACCCGACTACCACCCGGTCGTCTTCCGCGACCGCGCCGCGGGCTACGCCTTCCTGACCCGGTCCACCGCCTCCAGCGACCAGACCATCGACTGGGACGACGGGGAGACCTACCCGGTGGTGGACGTGGAGATCTCCTCCGAGAGCCACCCCTTCTACACCGGCAAGGCGCGCACGGTCGACCCCGAGGGCCGCATCGCCCAGTTCGAGCGGCGCTACGGCGGCGCCGCGGGCCAGGGCACGGGCACGGGCAGCGGGAGCTGAGGCAGCCCCCCGCCTCAGATGAAGTTCAGCGCCGCCGCGCAGCCCACGCCGCCCAGCAGCATGAACGCCGGCATCAGCACCTTCAGCTCGACCCAGCTGCCCGCGCGGAACCGCATGACCTTCGGCGGACCGAGGGGGTACCAGCGCTTGCGGCCCACCGGGATCGGCCACAGGATCGGGCAGCCGGACACCGTCAGCGCGTCCCCGATGTCGTGCACGAGCGCACCCAGCACGATCGGCAGCCCCAGCCACAGGTACTGCTGACCGGGCTCGGTGAACAGCCAGTCCGAGCCGTTGCCCGGCTGGTCCAGCACACCGGCGAGGATCCACGCGCTGGTCGCCGCCAGCAGCCAGACCAGAACGTCGCTGCTGGATCCCCGGGCCGCCCGCCACAGCAGGCCCTCGATGGCCAGCACCATATGGATGAAGAGGATGGCCAGGACCGCCCAGCGGCCACCGGTGATGGCGAGGACCGACGTGCCCGCCCCGATCAGGACCGCCCACAGCCACGTGTGGGTGAGGGTGCGATGGCCGCCGGAGCGACGCGGGTCGCCCGGCTTCCGCGTCGACTTGTAGACGGCGTAGGAGAGCTTGTCGACGATCTCGCACAGCCCGCGCGAGACGGGCCCGAAGGCCCTGGAAATGGTGGCCGCCTTGTGGTCCAGGTCCGGAGCGAGAGCGGCTCCGGCGCAGATCAGCGCGCCGACCAGGAGAACAGGCCAGGGCATCGGGTGCCCGGCCGCGGCGGCCGCCGCGCCGACCCCGAGCCAGGCCGCGGCGCCCGACAGTGAGTGTGCTGGTCCCATCATGGCCGTTGCCCGCCCCATTCCTCGTGTGCCGCTGTCCAGTTGACCGGGTGTGCTGACACGCCGTCGGCCTCACAGCGTACTGGTCATGATCTTCGTACCGGCAACCGATTCCCCCATGAGGGAGGACGCCAGGCAAGATGGGTGCGTGACCCTTATCGATCAGCTCCCGCCGACCGCCGACCCCGACGCTCTCTACGAGGCCTTCGAGTCGTACGCCGAGGAGCGCGGTCTCACGCTCTATCCCCACCAGGAGGAGGCGCTGATCGAGGTGGTCTCCGGCGCGAACGTGATCGTGTCGACGCCCACCGGCTCCGGCAAGAGCATGATCGCGGCGGGAGCGCACTTCGCCGCTCTGGCCCGGGACGAGGTCACCTTCTACACAGCCCCGATCAAGGCGCTGGTCTCGGAGAAGTTCTTCGAGCTGTGCAAGCTGTTCGGCACCGAGAACGTGGGCATGCTGACCGGCGACGCGTCCGTCAACGCCGACGCCCCCGTCATCTGCTGCACCGCCGAGGTGCTGGCCTCGATCGCCCTGCGCGACGGCAAGAACGCCGACGTCGGCCAGGTCGTCATGGACGAGTTCCACTTCTACGCCGAGGGCGACCGCGGCTGGGCCTGGCAGATCCCGATCCTGGAGCTGCCCCAGGCGCAGTTCGTCCTGATGTCCGCCACCCTCGGCGACGTGTCGATGTTCGAGGAGGACCTCACCCGGCGCACCGGCCGCCCCACCGCGGTGGTCCGCTCGGCGACCCGACCGGTCCCGCTGTCCTACTCCTACGAGCTCACCCCGCTCACCGAGACGCTGACCGAGCTGCTGGCCACCAAGCAGGCCCCGGTCTACATCGTGCACTTCACGCAGGCGCAGGCCGTGGAGCGGGCACAGGCGCTGATGAGCATCAACATGTGCACGCGCGCGGAGAAGGACCAGATCGCCGACCTGATCGGGAACTTCCGCTTCACCACCAAGTTCGGCCGCAATCTCTCGCGCTACGTCCGGCACGGCATCGGCGTGCATCACGCCGGCATGCTGCCCAAGTACCGGCGTCTGGTGGAAAAGCTCGCCCAGGCCGGCCTGCTGAAGGTCATCTGCGGCACGGACACACTCGGCGTCGGCGTCAACGTCCCCATCCGCACGGTGCTGTTCACGGCCCTGACCAAGTACGACGGCAGCCGTGTGCGCACGCTGCGCGCCCGGGAGTTCCACCAGATCGCGGGGCGCGCCGGACGGGCCGGTTTCGACACGGCGGGCTACGTCGTCGCGCAGGCGCCCGAGCACGTCATCGAGAATGAGAAGGCGCTCGCCAAGGCGGGCGACGACCCGAAGAAGCGCCGCAAGGTCGTGCGCAAGAAGGCGCCCGAGGGCTTCGTCGGGTGGACGGAGAACACCTTCGAGAAGCTCATCGCCTCCGACCCGGAGCCGCTGACCTCCCGTTTCCGGGTGACGCACACGATGCTGCTGTCGGTCATCGCGCGTCCCGGCAACGCCTTCGAGGCGATGCGCCACCTGCTGGAGGACAACCACGAGCCGCGCAAGCAGCAGCTCAGGCACATCCGGCGCGCCATCGCCATCTACCGCTCCCTGCTGGACGGCGGCATCGTCGAGAAGCTCGACGAGCCGGATCCCACGGGCCGCATCGTCCGCCTCACCGTGGATCTGCAGCAGGACTTCGCGCTCAACCAGCCGCTGTCCACCTTCGCGCTCGCCGCGTTCGAGCTCCTCGACCCCGACTCGCCGTCCTACGCCCTGGACATGGTGTCCGTCGTGGAGTCCACCCTGGACGATCCGCGGCAGATCCTCGTCGCCCAGCTGAACAAGGCCAAGGGCGAGGCCGTGGCCGCGATGAAGGCGGACGGCGTCGAGTACGAGGAGCGCATGGAGCGTCTCCAGGACATCAGCTACCCCAAGCCCCTGGAGGAGCTGCTCTTCCACGCCTACAACACCTACCGCAAGAGCCACCCCTGGGTGGGCGACCACCCGCTGTCGCCGAAGTCCGTGATCCGCGACATGTACGAACGGGCCATGTCCTTCACGGAGCTGGTGTCCTTCTACGAGCTGGCCCGCACCGAAGGCATCGTGCTGCGCTACCTCGCCAGCGCGTACAAGGCCCTGGACCACAACATCCCCGACGACCTCAAGTCGGAGGACCTGCAGGACCTCATCGAGTGGCTCGGCGAGATGGTCCGCCAGGTGGACTCCAGCCTGCTCGACGAGTGGGAGCAGCTGGCCAACCCGGAGGTGATGACCGCCGAGGAGGCCCAGGAGAGGGCCGACGAGGTCAAGCCCGTGACCAGCAACGCCCGCGCCTTCCGGGTCCTGGTCCGCAACGCCATGTTCCGCCGCGTCGAGCTCGCCGCCCTGGACCACGTCGACGAGCTGGGCGAGATGGACGCCGACGCCGGCTGGGACGCGGACGCGTGGGGCGAGGCGATGGACAAGTACTGGGACGAGTACGAGGACCTGGGCACCGGCCCCGACGCCCGCGGCCCCCGGCTGCTGCGCATCGAGGAGGACGCGGAGCACGGCCTGTGGCGCGTGCGCCAGACCTTCGCCGACCCCAGCGGCGACCACGACTGGGGCATCAGCGCGGAGATCGACCTCGCGGCCTCGGACGCGGAGGGCCGCGCGGTCGTCCGCGTCACCGACGTCGGCCAGCTGTGAGCCAAGGAGAGCTTCCCCCATGACGAACCCGGCCGAGCGCCTCGTCGACCTGCTCGACCTGGAGCAGATCGAGGTCAACATCTTCCGTGGACGCAGCCCGCAGGAGTCCCTGCAGCGGGTCTTCGGCGGCCAGGTGGCGGGCCAGGCGCTGGTCGCCGCCGGCCGCACCACGGAGGGCGACCGTCCGGTGCACTCGCTGCACGCGTACTTCCTGCGCCCGGGCCGTCCCGGTGTGCCGATCGTGTACCAGGTGGAACGTGTGCGCGACGGCAGGTCGTTCACGACCCGCAGGGTCACCGCCGTGCAGCAGGGCCGCACGATCTTCAATCTCACCGCCTCCTTTCACAAGCCTGAGGAAGGACCCTTCGAGCATCAGCTGCCGCCGGCCCGCAAGGTCCCGGACCCGCAGTCGCTGCCGACGGTGATGCAGGAGGTCCGGGATCATCTGGGTGAGCTGCCCGAGCAGCTGGAGCGGATGGCCAGGCGCCAGCCCTTCGACATCCGCTACGTGGACCGGTTGCGCTGGACCGTGGAGGAGGCCAAGGACGCCGAGCCGCGCAGCGCCGTGTGGATGCGCGCGGTCGGGCCCCTCGGTGACGACCCGGTCGTGCACACCTGCGCGCTGACCTACGCCAGCGACATGACCCTCCTGGACGCCGTCCGCCTCCCGGTCGAACCCCTGTGGGGACCACGGAGCTTCGACATCGCGTCGCTGGACCATGCCATGTGGTTCCACCGGCCCTTCCGCGCGGACGAGTGGTTCCTCTACGACCAGGAGTCACCGATCGCCACGGGCGGCCGCGGGCTGGCGCGCGGCCGGATCTACGACGTGGAGGGCCGGCTGCTCGTGTCCGTGGTGCAGGAAGGGCTGTTCCGGGCGCTGTAGGTCATGCGCCAGGGCGCACGCGGTGCGGCTCACGCGCCGTGCCGCACGCGGTGCGGCTCACGCAATTTCGGTTCACGTGCCGCGGCTTTCGCGCTGGAGCTCACTCAGTCCTGCGACGCAGCCGGCGCAGCAAGCCGCGTGAGCGCGGCGGTTCCTCGGGGACCGGCGGAATCCGGTCCGCGGACGGTGCGAGCGTGGCACGCGGTGGCTTGGGAACCGAGCACGAGGGCGTCGGCGTCGGGCGTAGTCCAGGGGCCGGGCGCGATCCGGACGCAGGACGTGCCTCGGCAGCCGGACGTACCTCGGCACTCGTGAGCGCTTCGGAAGGCGGGACTGCTGCGAAAGCCGCGCGTGATGGGGTGGCCGGGCGTGATCCGTCAGCCGGGCGCGGCGCAGGCTGGAGTGCGCGCGCCTCCTTCACCGCCTGGGCCAGATCCGCTCGCAGCCAGCCGATCTCGTCCGGGTCCTGGGCCATGGTGAGGCTCTCGGCCAGCTGGGCGGCGGGCGAGCCGGGGGTGCTGTGCGCGGCGGGCCTGGGCCGGAACCGGTTCAAGTGAGCGCGGTCATAGGGATCCTGCACGATTTCCGCGACCTGTACGTCGTCGAGCTGTGAGGCCACGGCCGCCGCACAGGCCCACGGGTGGTCGCCGGCCTGCCGCCGCAGGAATCCGAGGTGCCGGCCCCGCCAGGTCCGGGGCCGCAGATCCAGCCCCCTCTCCAGCCGCTCCCGTTGATCGGAGGGCGTACGGCCGCCCAGCAGCGATGCGTTGGTCTCGTCGGCCGCGAACTGCCTCAGCTCCTCGGCCAGATAGAGCCAGACGACGGCCCGGTAGCGGTTGAGGTAGAACCTGACCGGCACGACGACGCCGAGCCGGGCCAGCCGGGTGAACCTGCCGTAGGAGACCCCCAGCAGCTCCGCACCCTCCCTGGTGCCCACGGCCTCGACACGCTTCCTCAACGCTTCGGGACACCCCTCCTCGGCGCGCAGTCGGTCGATCTCGGTGCGGGCGACCCGCAGGCCCCCGCCTCCTTCGTCGGGCACGGCGCGGATGTGCCCGAGACTCACGGCGAGGTCGAACTCCCCCCGCCTGAGACCCAGTTCGCGCGCCGCCCGGCTCGGTGTGCACAACGTGCTGGGCGCTTGTGTGACGGTGTTGCCTGACATGGTCGGTCTCCCCCGTGGAGTGCCTGGTCCGCGCCGTCCGCGCGGCCTCGGAAAAACCGTAGCCGTTTCGGCGGATCTTGTGGCGGGCCTGTGGACAACTCCACGGGAGGCGACGAAACTGCAGGTCAGGAGTCTGAGGTCGGAAATATCTCGGCCTGCCGGGTCTCCACGTCGAGGTGCTCTCCGACCCGGTTGACGAGAAGGGTCATCTCGTAGGCGATCTGGCCGATGTCGGCCTCCGCACCGGCCAGCACGCACAGACAGCTGCTGTTCCCGGCGGCGGTGACGAACAGCACCGCGTCGTCGAACTCGACCATGGTCTGGCGCACTCTGCCCGCGCCGAAGTGGCGTCCCGAGCCCTTGGCCAGGCTGTGCAGTCCGGACGAGACGGCGGCGAGGTGCTCGGCGTCCTCACGCCGCAGCCCCGTGCTCGCTCCCGTGACCAGCCCGTCGTTGGACAGGACCAAGGCGTGCCGTACATGTTCGACACGCTCGGTCAGATCGTCCAGCAGCCAGTCAAGTCCCTGGTTGTGCGCCATGTTCCGGTCTCCCCGTGTGACGAATCCTCCCTGGCCGGAGGATCTCTTCGCCAGCCTTCACCACCACCGGCCCACGGGCAAGGAGGATAGGTCCATGGCTCAGAAGATGACCGAGGAAGAGTGGCGGGCGTTCCTGTCGTACGGCACCCGCACCGCGAAGCTGGCGACCGTACGGGCGGACGGCGGCCCGCACGTGACGCCGATCTGGTTCGTGCTCGACGGCGACGACCTGGTGTTCAACACCGCCGGCACCAGCGTCAAGGGGCGCAACCTGGTCCGGGACGGCCGGGTCGCCCTGTGTGTCGACGACGACCGGCCGCCCTTCGACTTCGTCGTGCTGCACGGCCGTGCCCGGATCTCGGAGGATCCCGAGGATTTGCGGCACTGGGCAGCCCGCATCGGCGCGCGGTACATGGGTGAGGACCGCGCCGAGGAGTTCGGGGAGCGCAACGGCGTGCCTGGGGAACTCCTCGTCCGCGTGGCGATCGACAAGGTCCTGGCCCTGAACGGCGTCGCCAACTGAGGGTGTCTGTGGGGCGGACGCTCCCCGGCCGGGGGACATCACCTGTCAGCCGACTGAATTGAGCAGCCGGGCGGTGTGCATCCGCCCGGCGTACTCGTCGAGGCTGATCAGCACGTCCTTGCCGGACGCACGGTCTCGGGCGTCGCAGAGCACCACCGGTGTTCCGCTGTCGAGGTCGAGCGCGCAGGAGATGTCCTCGGCTTCGTAGGTGCGGCTGCCCGTGAAGCAGTTGACGGCCACCACGAACGGGATGCTCCGGTGCTCGAAGAAGTCCACCGCCGGGAAGCAGTCCGCGAGTCGCCGTGTGTCGGCCATGACCACGGCGCCGAGCGCACCGTGTGCCAGCTCGTCCCACAGGAACCAGAACCGGTCCTGGCCGGGCGTGCCGAAGAGGTACAGCGCGAGGCCGGACCGCATGGTGATGCGGCCGAAGTCCATGGCGACGGTCGTGGTGACCTTCTGGTCCACGCCGCCGGTGCGGTCCACCGACCGGCCGGCCTCGCTGAGGAGTTCCTCGGTGCACAGCGGCCTGATCTCGCTCACCGCGCCCACCAGGGTCGTCTTGCCCGCGCCGAAGCCGCCGGCGACCAGGATCTTCAGGGCCAGCGGGGCCGTCTCGCCGCTGGCCGCATCGGAGTACTCGAAGACCATCGATCACTTCTCTCGGGAGTGCCGGCCCTGGCCGGCGCAACTGGGCATCATCACGACGTCGTCCGCTTCACCGGCCGCACGGCACGCGCGGGCCGCCGGTCCTGTCCTGGCGCACGGATGCGCCTCACCGGCCCCACCCCGCGCCCCACACCACCCCGCCTCACCGGCCGGCGGGCGGGTGCGCGATGCCGCGCGTCGGCGTGTACAGGTGCTCACCGACGCGTTTGACCAGCCGCGCCATCTCGTACGCGACCAGGCCGATGTCGGCCGTCACGGCGGTGAGCACGGCGAGGCAGGAGCCGTCACCCGCGGCGGCCACGAACAGGAAGCCGTCGTCCATCTCCACCAGGGTCTGGCGCACCTCGCCGGTGCCGAAGTGCCGCCCCGTCCCCTTGGCGAGGCTGTGGAAGCCGGACGCCACGGCGGCGAGGTGTTCGGCGTCCTCGCGGCGCAGTTCGGTCGAGGCGCCCACGGCGAGGCCGTCGTTGGAGAGCACCACGGCGTGCCGCACCTCGCGCACGTGCATGGCCAAGTCGTCCAGCAGCCAGTCCAGTTCGCCGGACCGCCGGGCGGCTCTCGGGTTCGGGTCCTGGATCACGCGCGGTCTCCTTCGCTGCTGTCGCTGCGAGGTGCGGGATCCGGGCCTGCGCCACGGCCGGGCTGCCTGCCGCCGCCGCGCCGCCAGCCGTCCCGGTAGGCCGTAATGCGCTCGCGGACGACGTCGGGGGTACGCCGGTCCTCGCGCGGGGAGGCCGGGGAGGCCGATGTCCCGTTCGGCTCCTCGGTGCTCCGGGCGCGCAACTGTGGGGCCAGGTGCGCCTGGCGTACGCGGCGTGGCAGGTCTTCGGACTCTTCGGTGTCCACCGGGGGACGGTGCAGGCGCAAGGTGGTGACTCCGGGAGGTTGAGGGTCGGACGTCGTCTCCGCCGCGCCCGGCGGGTGCGCCACCAGTGCGGGCCGTTCTGCCGTCGCCGGGACGGACTCCTGGTGCGGTGCGGCATCGGATGTGCGCGCGTACGTGCGTGCCACGGCAGGCGACGCCTCCGCGACCTGGTCCGCCGCGCGCTCGGCGGCACCCGCCCGCAGCAGTGCCGTGGGCAGCAGCACGACCGCGGTGGTGCCGCCGTAGGGCGACGTGCGCAGGTGCACCTTGATGCCCTGGCGGGCCGCGAGTCTGCCGACCACGAAGAGGCCGAGCCGGTCGGTGTCGCAGAGGTCGAGTGCCGCGGGCTGTTCGATGCGCCGGTTGGCCTCGGCCAGGGTCTGTGTGCCCATGCCCAGGCCCCGGTCCTCGATCTCGATGACGTAGCCGTTGCCGACGGGTTCGCCGATGACGCGTACGCGTGTGTGGGGCGGCGAGAACAGTGCCGCGTTCTCGATCAGTTCGGCCAGCAGGTGGGTGAGGTCGGCGACGGCCGCACCGACGACGGACGCCACGGGGAACTGCCGTACCTCCACACGCGCGTGGTCCTCGGCCTCGGACACGGCCGCGCGCACCACGCTCGTCAGCGGAACCGGCCTGCGCCAGGCCCGGCCCGGTGCCGCCCCGGAGAGGATGATCAGGCTCTCGGCGTGGCGGCGCATGCGGGTGGTGAGGTGGTCGAGCCGGAAGAGGTCGCCGAGTTCGTTCGGGTCGCCGGAGCGGCGCTCCATGCTGTCGAGCAGGTTGAGCTGGCGGTGGACGAGCACCTGGCTGCGGCGGGCGAGGTTGACGAAGACCCCGGAGATGCCGTCGGCGAGTTCGGCGCGCTCGACGGCGGCCCGCAGAGCGGCGCGGTGAACCGAGGCGAGAGCCGCCGCGACTTGTCCGGCCTCGTCCTGGGCGGGCCGCCCGGTCGGGGCCTCGGCCCGCACGTCGATCTCCTCGCCCGCGCGCAGCTTGCGCATCGCCTCGGGCAGGCTGCGCCGCGCGATCTCCTGGGCGTTGTCCCGCAGGTCCACCAGCTCGACGACGATGCCGCGTCCGATGCGCAGCGAGACGGCGAGAGCGGTGATGATCGCCAGAAGACCGAAGAGCACGGCGGAACCGGCCGGGGTGAGCAGGGCCTGGCGGAAAGGTGCAGCCCGGTCCACGGCGGCGTGGGCCGCGTTCCGCTCGATGCCCCACATCCCGTCCTGCACGCGCGCGTGTGCGTCGTTCCAGGTGGTGCCGGGTGCGGCGGTCAGCGGACCCAGGGTGGCGTCGACGGTCGCGGCCTCCGTGGTGCCGAGGGCCGCGTACGCGCCGCTGCCGGCGAGCCTGTGCCAGGCGGCGCGCTGCGGTCCGCGCAGGTCGGCGACGGCTGCGTCGGTGAGGGCACGGCGGGTGGCGACGGCCCCGGTGAACAGCCGCAGCCGCTCACCGCCGAGGGCATCGGCCGGGTGGACGCCGGCCAGCAGCGCGTCCTCCTGCGCCAGCGCCTCACCCGCGCGGGACAGTTCGAGCAGCACGCGCGCGTCGGAGCCGGTACCGCGGTCCTGGATGCCGGTGAGCGCGCCGTCCACGCCGAAGGCAGCTTCGATGATCTTGGTGTACTGCGCGTACGTCACCTTCCAGTCCGCTCGGCCGTCGCGCACGGAGGTGCGCAGGGAACGCAGTCCATCGCCACCGGCGACGAAGTCCGCGAGCCTGCGAGCCGCTCCGCCGGGGAGTTCCTGGCCGTCGGCGACCGTGTGGTCGTCCCCGAGCCGGAGTCCGTCGATGGACACCTCGGTGCGAGCGGTGAGCTTCCGGTAGGCGCCGCACTGTCCCGATGCCGGGTCGCTCGCGCAGCGCACGGCGGCCGTGCGTTCGGCCTGCAGGGCGGCGACGGCCGTGGCGAGCGGGGTGCGGATCCGGGTGTCGACGCGCTGCGCCTGCCTCAGGCGCGCGATGTCCTGCGCGGTGGTGACGGCGGCGTACGACCACAGCGCCAGCAGCGGGACCACCAGCACGATCAACAAGCAGACGATCTTCGCGCGGACCGTGCGCGGCCGTATCCGCCGGCGGTTGTCCGGCGCGGGCGCACCGCCCGTGGCGCCGTCCTCGGGCTCCTCCTGGTCCTCGTCGGCGGGTGGACCGGCATGGGCGCGACGGCCGCGCACCGCAGGTGGGGGCGACGGATAGGCGCCCGGTGTCCATCGGGGTGTACGCATGGCCTCCTCGCTCGGGCAGGTGGTGGGGACCGGCCTAGTGGGCGGTGCTCTCGACCGGCCACCGGCAGGAGGCGGACGCCTCGCGCTCCCCGGTCGTCGGCGACAGCGCGGCGAAGGCCGAGGTCAAGGACAGGCAGGAACCGAGACCGAGCGGGAAGACGAACTGCACCGCCCTGGCCCCGGGCAGGGGCCGGTCGGACGGCGTGACACGGACGCTCACCGCGCGCATGCCGGTGTGGTGCATGCCGTTCACCGCGGCACCCGTGATCAGCGAGGCGGCGGTGACGGCGAGCGGCGGCCTGCCGTCGGCTTCCGCCCACAGGGCCGCGGTCGCCGCGAGCCCGGCGATCACGACGGAGAGTGCGACGAGTGCGGCGGCGTAGCAACCCTGGCCCTGCAGTTGGAGCGCCGCCGCGCCCAGGTGGTACGCGCCCGACACACCGAGCCCGGTGACGAGTCCGCCGAGCAGCGGCGCGCGGAGGGTGCAGCGCGGTTCCGGCGCGGCGCCCGTGCACGCCATCGCGTACGACGGCACGGGGGGCCGCCGTGCGAACGCGGCATGGTCCAGGTGTTCCATGGCCCAGGGACGCTAGACCCCCCAAGGGTGCTCCCAGGGGACGCATTTCGAAAGCTGTTGGAAGATGACGCAGAGGTGCAACTGAACGACCGCGTCACGCTCGAACGTGTGCACTGCGGCGTCATCCGTGGCGGTGAGGAATCATGCGGAACATGAGCGACGACCACACACACGTCCGAGAGTTCTTCGGCGCCCGTGCCGCCGACTGGGACAGCCGGTTCCCCGACGACGGCCCCGCCTATGCCGCGGCGGTCGCCGATCTGGGACTGCGCGAGGGCGACCGGGTGCTCGACGCCGGCTGCGGCACCGGCAGGGCCCTGCCGCCGCTGCGTGCTGCCGTGGGGCCCTCGGGAGTCGTGGTCGGGGCCGATCTGACCCCGGCCATGCTGCAGGCCGCCGTACGAGCCGGGAGGGACGACGACGGCCGGCTGCTGCTCGCCGACGTGGCCGCGCTGCCGCTGCGCTCGCACACGCTCGACGCGGTGTTCGCCGCCGGCCTCATCCCCCACCTGCCCCAGCCCGGCGCGAACCTGCGGGAGCTGGCGCGGGTGGTACGCCCGGGCGGCAAGCTGGCGCTGTTCCACCCCATCGGCCGGGCGGCGCTGGCGGCCCGGCAGGGGCGCCGGATCACACCGGACGACCTGCGGGCGGAGCCCAACCTCCGCCCGCTGCTGGCCGGTTCGGGCTGGCGCATGACGTCCTACGTCGACGAGGACGCCCGGTTCCTGGCACTGGCCGTACGGGAAGGCTGAGCCGCCCTGCGCGAGACCTGAGCCGCCGTACCGGACGGCCGAGCCGCCGCACGGGGAGGGCTGAGCCTCAGGAGCGACCCGCGACCGCCGCCGCGAAGACGTCGGGGTTGTCGAACACGACGTTGTGGCCCGCTCCGGCCACCGTCACCACGCGCACCCCGGAGGCCTCAGCGCCCGGCTGCCCGCGAGTGCGCCGCTCAGCTCGCCCTGCAGATACGCGCGCTCCATCGGCAGACCTTCGAGGACCTGCCGCACGGGCGGTGTCGGCCCCCGGAGCAGCCCGGCATTCCTGGAGGAACCGGCGGGCTTCTTCTACGACCGCGACCGGCCGGTGCGCGCCGAGGAGCTCGACGACCCCTTCCGCCCCGGGCTGCTGACCATCGCGCGTGCCACGTCCCGGGCCGAGGTCAGCCGGCCGCGCGAGACGATCGGGGCGCTGGACGGCTGATCCACTTCTGCTTCACCGTCCGGTCCCCCTTCTGCCGCCGGAACTCCAACTCTACTTTGAGTAGCAGGAGATGGACGATCGAACGATCAGCCGCGGGCTACCACGCCGGGGGAAGGCGGTCAGCATGTGGGGCAGGGTGCGCAAGTTCTGTACAAGATTCCTCAACGCCGTTCGCGCGGACCTGAGCAACGGCCGGGACAAACGTACACACAATCTTTTCGAAGCGGCCGCCGCGTACGTCTCGGCCTGCGCGGAGGACGACCAGGACCGCATCGACGAGGCGGCGGGCTGGGTCTCGCCGGAAGCCCTGTCGTTCGGGGTCAACGAGCTGGCCTGCAGGGCTGTCATCGCCCTGGCGCGGGAGCGCGACGAGTCACCGGGCACGGTGGCCCGCACGCTGCTGGGGCTCCCGGCGGCCTGACACGTGCAGGGGGCACAGGTGGTCGATTCGCCCCGTCCAGCCGGAAAACTGCAGGTCCACGTGTTCTTGCGAGTCGTGACAAGCTGCTTCCACTCGCACTAGGGTGCGCGCGATCGGATGAATCGATGGGGAGGCTGGCATGGCCGGGACGGACGAGGACGCCGTCGCCGCCGCGGACGAGGCGCTTTATGTGCTCACGGCGGTACTTCTGACGCCGGCGAAGTTCCCGAGCGTGCTCGGCGACGACTATCCGGAGGCCTGCGCGGCCCTCGGACTCGCGCCGCTCGCCGACGGGTACGGCCTGGTGCTCGGCCAGGACGGCGACGGCGCCCGGTGGACCGTCGTGGTCGACGACGTCTCCCTGGTCGCGGTGGCCATCGCCTCCTGGGACTGTGGAATGGAGTACGACCTCTCGCCCGACGAGCGGTCGGTCGTCGCCGCGCTGCCGGGCTGGCCCCTCGCGGTCGCCGTCGCGGCGCCCAACGTGCCCGCGCCGCACGACCCGGGCCCCGAGGCCGCGGAGGGGCCGCCGCTGACGCCGCCGGACACGAGCACGTGGGGACCGGCCCAGCGGCGGCTGGGCGCCGACGAGATCGCGCTCCAGTGGGCGGTCTGGCGCGAGCAGATCAGCGATTCGGACTTCTCGGTCCCGGACGGTGCGGACACCTCCGGCAGCGCGGAACCCGCGCCCGGGTCCGCCGAGGACGCGGAAGAAGCCGTGGCCGTGGCAGTGATGGACGAGCGGGCCGACCAGGACGAGCAGGCCGGCGGGTCCAAGGGGCACGGCGGAGTGCGCCGCGTGCTCGCCGAAGTCCGCGCGTACGTGGAATCGCCGCCGCCGCTCGGCCGCGTCCGGTCCTCGTTCGCCCCGGGGGACGCGCGGACGCTGCGCGCGGACGGCCCCGGCTGGTCGCTGGTGGCCAGGACCGACGACATCGCGTTCGTGCTGCTCGACGCGGAGCCCGGCGAGGTGCTGCCGGTCGGCCGCGGACCGGAGCTGCCCGGGCTCCTGGACGCCCTCGAGAAGATGGCCGTGCGGCCCATCTGAGTCCCCGTTCGGGTGAGCCGCCTATGCGGGTGACCCACCTGAGGTGCCGGGGCCGTCGGGTACCGGACCGGCTGCGGCCGATCCTGGCTGCTGCCGCTCGGCCTTCGGCGCCCTGCCCTCCTGGCGGAGCAGCGGAACAGGAGACCCGGCCGCCCGCGGACCACACGGTCGCGCGGTCCGCGGGCGGGGACGGGGTCTGCTCCTGCGGGGTAGCCGGCCCGGCCGATCCCGTGCCCCAAGACGTGCGGCAGGACGTCAGCGGCCGAGCTCCTTGCGGGTGACGCGGCGCAGCCTGCGCCGCTGTGAGGGGTCCAGCGTGAGGTAGGCGGCGGCCGGCACTCCCAGGATGATCAGGAGCGATGCCCACCACGGCAGCCAGATCAGCAGGATGATCCCGACCGCCACACCCCCCGCCGCGATCTTCGCGTTCTTCGACATGTGCGTCGCCTCCTTCGCGGCCACTGCCGCTCTCTGTCCTGAGAACGGACCCGCGCGGCCCGCGGTTCCTGACCGCGACCCTGAGACGTCCCTGATGCGCGACCCCGACTCGTCCCTGAGAGACCGCCCGGTCATCGCGCCCGGAGCGGCTCTCCCACCTCGTGCAGATGACGCAGTGCCTGCCGGTAGGAATCGACGAGCCCGGTCTCCGCATAGGAGATACCCAACTCCAGGCAGTGCGCGCGCACCAGGGGCTGGGCGCGACGGAGATGAGGCCGGGGCATGCTGGGGAAGAGGTGGTGCTCGATCTGGTAGTTGAGGCCGCCGAGGAACCAGTCGGTCAGGACGCCGCCGCGGATGTTGCGCGAGGTCAGCACCTGCCGGCGCAGATGCCCCCAGCGCTCGCCGTCCGGGTCGGGCATCTCCATGCCCTTGTGGTTGGGAGCGAAGGCCAGTCCCAGGTGCAGGCCGAACAGCGCGTGGTGGAGGGCGGCGAACGCGAGTGCCTTGCCCGGAGAGAGCGAGACGAGCAGCAAGGTCGTGTACGCGGCCACATGGGCCACGAGGAGCAGGCCCTCCACCGTCCGCTCCCGGGGAGGCTGCCGGCGCAGGTCCTGGAAGCCGTGGACCTTCAGGGCGACGCCCTCCAGGAGCGTGAGCGGGAAGAACAACCAGGCCTGGTTGCGGGTCAGCCAGCGCCTGAACCCGGACCGCTCCTTGGCCTGCTCACCGGTGAACACCAGGACGTCGGCGACGACGTCGGGATCCTTGTCGATGTGGTTGGGGTTGGCGTGGTGGCGGTTGTGCTTGTCGTTCCACCAGGCGTAGCTCATGCCCAGCAGCAGGTTGCCGTGGATCAGGCCGATGACGCGGGCGGCCGCCTTGCCGTTGGTGATCTGGGAATGGCCCGCGTCGTGGCCTATGAAGGCCGCGCGGGCACAGAACACGGCCAGCGGCGGCGCCAGCAGGAGCGACCACCAGGAGTCGCCGACGAGGGCGACACCGGTGACGACGGCGGTCAGGGCGAGTGCGTTGGCGGCGATGCGGAGTGCGTACCAGAGCGGACGCCGTTCCAGGAGGCCCTGGCTCCGGACCGTGCGCAGGAGAGGTGCGAACTCGCTTCCGCCGGGCGGAGCGTCGCGGATTTTCCGCGGGGGTTCGGCGACGGCGGCGGTGGGCTCGGGCATGTCCGGACTCCGACTCTCTCAGGCAACGGGCTGACCTGAGGAAACGTACGAATCAGCAACCCTCCGCGACCATGACGCCACCCCCCGGTTACGGGCGGGGGCCAGCCCGTGGCGCGCAGGGGGGCTGACAGCACCCCAGCGCTCGAGGGCCAGGGCGTCGGTGAGTGCTCTCGGCCGTGACCGGCCGCGCCCGCGCCCAGGACGTGCCGAGTTGCTGTACCCTCGGCGACTCCGAGCTCCAGTAGTCAAATTTGAGGAGTGCAGTTTCGCTGTGCAGACGTTCCCCGCGGCAACGCCCTCCGAGATCTCCGAACCGGCCCACTGCGGCGAACTGGCCCACTGCAACGCCGTCTTTCTGCCCGGCGATCCGGCCCGCACCGGCCGGATCGCGTTCTGGTGCCCCGACGGCACCGTACCCGCGCCTCTTGCTGCCGGATCGGTCGAGGAGCTGAGCGTCGTCCTGCCCCGCGGCGACGACGGCGACGTGGAGGTGGCCGGAGTCCCCGCACTCCTGCTGCCGGTACGGGCCGCGCTGCCCGTGCTCACGCGCGCCCGTACCGACGCGCACGGACACCCGGGAGCCGCGTTCTGGGGCGCGGCCACCGTGCTGGCTCTGCAGTTCGTGGCACGCGGCCTGCTGCTGCCAGGGCTGTCGCCCGGCGAGCACGACGCCTGGCGCATCGGCCCGCTGGCCCCGGAGGACATCGACCGCGTCCGCAGGCTGGCCGCCTCGATGCCGCCGCAGGCGCACGCCGTGCCGGTGCAGACGGGCACCGTGCCGGTGCAGACGGGCGCGGTGGCGGTACAGACGGGCGCCGTACCGGGAGTCGGGCGGGTGCAGCCGCCGCGGCTGCCCGCGCCGGAGCGGCTGCTGCGCGCCTTCCTCGACGCCGTCGCCGACTGCCTCCCTCGCTCTCCCGCGGCCCCCCTGGTGACGGGCGGGCCCGCCTACGCGGCGTGGGAACCGCAGCACATGCCCGAACAGCGCGCGTGGGCCGCCGATGTCGCCGCGGGCCACGACGCGGCCGTACGGCTGTCGCTGCGGATCGAGGCCCCCGGTCTGGCCGAGGTGACGCAGGACGACGCCGCGGTGCGGTTCCGGGCCGTGCTGCAGGTGCACAGTGTCGGCGACCCCGCGCTCGTGGCGGACGCCTCCGCGGTCTGGGGCGACGCCGGGGGCGGAGGTCTTGGTGCGCACGCGCGTGTGGACGTCCTGCTCGCGCTCCGCCGGGCGGCCCGGTCCTGGCCGGCGTTGACACCGCTCCTCTCGGCGGGCGTGCCGGACGCCGTGGAACTCGCCGACGAAGATGTCACCGAGTTGCTCGGGCAGGGCGCCCGAGCGCTCGCCGCAGCCGGGGTGGAAGTGCACTGGCCGAAGGATCTGTTCCGGACGCTGACCGCCCGAGCGGTGATCGGCCCTCCGGACGAGGGGCAGACGGCCGCCGGGGCCGCCGCGGACACACCCGCCCTCCTGTCCGCCGACGCGCTGCTCGCCTTCGACTGGCGTTTCGCGTTGGGTGAGGAGCAGCTCACGCGCGAGGAGCTGGACCACCTCGCCGAGGCGGGTCGCCCCGTCGTACGCCTGCGCGGCCGATGGGTCCTGGTCGACCCGCAGGAGGTGCACCGCGCCCGCTCCCGGCGGGACCGGAAGGTCAGCCCCGTAGAGGCGCTGAGCGCCGCCCTGACGGGCTCGACGGAGGTCGACGGCCATCGGGTCGACGTGGAACCCACCGGGTGGCCGGCGGCCCTCAGGGAGCGGCTCGCGTCCCCCGAGGCGCAGGAGCCGGTCGCGCAACCCGATGCTCTCGCGGCCACGTTGCGTGACTACCAGCTGCGCGGCCTGAGTTGGCTGGCCCGGACGACCTCCCTGGGGCTCGGCTGCTGTCTGGCCGACGACATGGGCCTCGGCAAGACGATCACCCTGATCGCTCTGCATCTGCACCGGCAGGGCGAGGCGTCGACGGCCGGTCCGACGCTGGTGGTGTGCCCGACGTCGTTGATGGGCAACTGGCAGCGCGAGATCGAGAGGTTCGCACCCGGCACGCCCGTGCGCCGCTTCCACGGGGCGCGGCGCGCTCTGGACGCCCTGACCGACGGGGAGTTCGTGCTCACCACGTACGGAACGATGCGCCTCGACGCGCGCCGGCTGTCCGAGGTGTCGTGGGGCATGGTCGTGGCGGACGAGGCACAGCACGTCAAGAACCCCTACTCGGCGACCGCTCGGGAGCTGCGTTCCATCGGCGCACGCGCGCGCGTGGCGCTCACCGGCACCCCGGTGGAGAACAATCTGTCGGAGTTGTGGGCGATCCTCGACTGGACGACGCCCGGGCTGCTGGGCGGCCTCCACACCTTCCGGGCCCGGTATGCGCAGGCCGTCGAGAGCGGTCGGGACCCGGCAGCCGCGGACCGGCTGGCCCGTCTCGTACGGCCGTTCCTGCTGCGCCGCCGCAAATCGGACCCGGGCGTCGCACCGGAGCTGCCGCCGAAGACCGAGACCGACCGTGCCGTGCCCCTGACGGCGGAGCAGGCCGGTCTGTACGAGGCGATGGTGCGCGAGACCCTGGCGGAGATCTCCGGCGCCGACAGCATGGCCCGGCGCGGGCTGATCATGAAGCTGCTGACGGGGCTCAAGCAGATCTGCAACCACCCGGCGCAGTTCCTCAAGGAGGAGCGGCCCCGGATTCCCGGCCGCTCGGGGAAGCTGGAACTGCTCGACGAACTGCTCGACACCATCCTCTCCGAGGGGGCGGGCGTCCTGGTCTTCACGCAGTACGTGCGCATGGCGCGCATCATCGAACGCCATCTGACGGCACGCGGCGTCGCCTCGCAGTTCCTGCACGGCGCCACACCCGTGGGCGAGCGGGAGGCGATGGTGCGGCGCTTCCAGGACGGCGAGGTCCGCGTGTTCCTGCTCTCGTTGAAGGCCGCGGGCACGGGGCTGAACCTGACACGGGCCGAACATGTCGTGCACTACGACCGCTGGTGGAACCCGGCCGTCGAGGCACAGGCCACCGACCGCGCCCACCGCATCGGCCAGAACCGGCCCGTACAGGTGCACCGGCTGATCGCGGAGGGCACCATCGAGGACCGCATCGCCGAGATGCTCGGCCGCAAACGCGAGCTGGCCGACGCCGTCCTGGGCTCCGGCGAGGCGGCGCTCACCGAACTGACGGACACGGAGCTGGCCGATCTGGTGGAACTGCGAGGTGGGGCGCGATGAACGGCGATGACATGGAACGCACCTTCGCCGCGCTGCCGCCCGCGCGCGGGCAAGGGTTCGCGCAGACGTGGTGGGGGCTGGCCTGGCTCAAGGCGTTGGAGGAGACCGCGCTCGACTCGCAGCAGCTCAAGGCGGGCCGCAGGCTCGCACGCGCGGGGGCCGTGGGCGCGGTGTCCGTGCGCCCGGGACGCATCACCGCCGTCGTCCAGGACCGCGACCGCACGACGCATCGGGCCGACGTCCTGCTGGAGCGGCTGGACGGCGAGCAGTGGGACCGCTTCCTGGACCTGGCCGCCGCACGGGCCGGACACGTCGCGGCGCTGCTCGACCGGGACATGCCGCCGCATCTCGTCGAGGACGCGGCGAGTACGGGCATCGAACTCCTGCCGGGCCTGGGCGATCTGGAGCCCGAGTGCGACTGCGGCACCTGGGACCACTGCGGCCACACGGCAGCCCTGTGCTACCAGGTGGCGCGGCTGCTGGACCAGGACCCCTTCGTGCTGTTGCTGATGCGCGGACGGGAAGAACGCGCCCTGCTCGACGATCTGCAGGCACGCAGCACGCAGCACGCCGAAGCGGCCTCGGTGCCGGAGGAAGTGGACGCGGTGGACGCCGCCGAGGCGTACCGGACCGGCCGCATCCTGCCGCCATTGCCCGCGCCCCCGGAGCTTCCGCCGGAACCCGGGTCACCGCCGTCGCTGGACACCGAGACCGCGCCGGCAGCCGGCGTCGACCCGGCCGCCCTGCGCCATCTGGCGGCCCGGACCGCCGTGGAGGCACGGCGTCTGCTCGCCCGTGCCCTCAGCGGAAGGGCGGAAGAGGTGGGCGCCGAAGAGGAGTTGACGGCCTCGCAGGACGCCGTCCGACTCGCCCTGGGGACGCCGGAGCGGGCTGCGGCGGACCGGCTTGCCGACGGCTCGGGACGGGACGGGGAGGAAATGGCGCGTGCCACGCGCGCGTGGTGCCTCGGAGGTGCGGCAGCACTCGCCGCCCTGGAGGAGGAGTGGACGCCCGCGGGCGAGGTGCTCGCACGCGCGCGTGCCGCGCTGGAGCTGGCCTGGGAGGAGGACGAACGGCCGTCGCTTCGGGTGAAGGGCCACCGCTGGACGGTCGTCGGTACACCGGCCCAGCTGCGTCTGGGGCGGGACGGTCGCTGGTGGCCGTACCGGATGGTGCGGGGCCGCTGGGTGCCCGCGGGGGCGGCGTGCCAGGATCCCGCGACGGCTCTGGCCTCGATGGAGTCCGCGTGCGGTCAGGAGCCCGCCTGAGACGGCTGTGAGAAGGCCCGGACGACCCACCTGAGACGGGCTTCGCGGAGTTCGGGGGCACCTGGTCGAGACGGGGTTCGGGGAGTTCCGGGGGACCGGTCGAGACGGGCTCCGGGAGTTCCGGGCGAACCGGTTGAGTCCCGCTGCGGCGACGCCGGGCCGTCTGGAGGCGTGTCCGGTGCCGCCCCCGGACTGGGCCTGCCGCCCCGAGCCTCCCCCCGAGTCGCGACGGCCGGAGACGCCGCGCCGCTGACCGGCACGGCGTGAAAACCATTGCGCCTGTGCCCAGTTCCCTTGTTACCGAATGCGGACAGACCCGGGTGAACGATGCCCGTCCGGGCGTCATCTCATGGGGTGCAGCCGAACAGCCGATGCGGCCGGTAGCCCTGCGGGAGCAGGGGAAGGTGCCGCGTTCTGACCGACCATGGGGGAGCCTTCAACATGACCACGCACCGCGCCCGCCGTACCGCCCGTTCCGCCGCTCTGGCCGCCGTCACCGCCGCGCTGGCGCTGGGTCTGACCGCCTGCGGCGGGGCGGACGGCGGCTCGAAGGCGGCAGGTGGCGACCACGCCGCCGGCACCGCGCAGAGCCCGTCCGCGTCCAACGGGGGCGGCAAGAGCAGGGGCGGCGTGGAGCAGGCCCACAGCGGTGGCGGCGCCAAGGAGGAGGCGCGCCCGGCGAACGCCTCGGGCGGGACCGGGACGGCCGAGACCGCGAGCGAGAGCACGACGGCCGGCGCCCCGCGGTGCCGCGGAGACGAGACGCTGGTCACCGCGGTGCACCGGTTCGCCGGCCAGCAGGGCGACCACCTGCTGGTCACCGCGACGAACAAGGGCACCGAGCCGTGCTGGGTCACCTCGTACCCGGCGGTGAAGCTCGGCGGGGACGTCGACGGCGCCGCACTGCCGCACTCGAAGAAGGACAACCCGGGCGGCGACAAGCACATCACGCTGCGGCCCGGAGGCAAGGTGTACAGCGCGGTGAGCCTGTTCGACTACGGTTCGAAGAACCACACGGCGCAGTCTTTTGCCATCGCCCTGCGCGGCGCCGACGGTCGCACCGGCCCCTACTACTCCGTGGACACCAAGGGCCAGAAGCCGCAGTTCAGCTGGAACGAGGCCGACGTGTTCAACTGGAACACCGAGAAGCCGTACGACTTCTGACGGTCCGATGGACCTGGTACCCGGGACCCCGCCGACACGGGTCGCTCATGTGCTCGAAAACCCGACGCCCCCCGTTCACCCAGGGGGAGCGAGACGTTCGCCGCAGGACCCAAATCTGGCCACTGTCAACGTACTTGCTCCTCAGGAGGCTCGATGTCCCCGCACGTCACCGGCCGGTCCCGCGTCCGGCGCTCCGTCGCAGCAGGCGTTCCGCTGGCCGTGATCGCGGCCCTTGTGGCGGCCTGCCCGCCCGCGAGTGCCGCGTCGCAGGACGCGCAAGTCGTCCGTACCGCGACGCTCGGCGACATCCCGCTCGGCGCTTTCAGCAACGCGCTGCTGCCGGGGACGGTGGACGACGACCGGGGCATCGACCTCGGCGGCATCGGCAGTGACATCTACCCGGCGGGCCGCAAGGGCGAGTTCTGGACGGTCAGCGACCGCGGGCCCAACGGCCGGATCAAGGTCGACGGCACCAAGCGCCGCACCTTCCCGGTGCCGGGCTTCGATCCCGCGATCGTGAAGGTGCGCGTCTCCGAAGACACCGTGAAGGTGCTGGAGGCCATCCCGATCACCACTTCCTCCGGCAAGGCCGTCACCGGGCTGTCGAACCAGGCCGGCCGGGACGAGGCGCCGTACACCTACGACGCCACGACCCTCCTGCCGTACAACCCGAACGGGCTGGACACCGAGGGCATCGTGCGGGCGAAGGACGGCAGTTTCTGGCTCGTCGACGAGTACGGACCCTCGCTGGTGCACGTCTCCGCGCGCGGGAAGGTGCTCACGCGTTACGTGCCCAAGGGGCTCCACCTGACCGGCACGGACTACCCGGTGGTGGAGGCGCTGCCCGCGGTCTTCCTGCACCGGAAGACCAACCGCGGCTTCGAGGGGCTCGCCCAACTCCCCTGCGGGGACCTGGTGATGGCCCTGCAGAGCCCGCTGTC
The DNA here is from genome assembly GCF_044767585.1 of Streptomyces sp. NPDC101225. NCBI lineage: Bacteria > Bacillati > Actinomycetota > Actinomycetes > Kitasatosporales > Streptomycetaceae > Streptomyces > Streptomyces sp. NPDC101225. The sequence goes on along the minus strand of NZ_JBIWOE010000042.1, from coordinate 38,257 downwards.
GCTGCCGGACAAGGATGCCGGTGAAGCCTCGCGCACCACGCGCCTGGTGCGCTTCTCGCCGAAGAAGCAGGCGGTCACCGCCGAGTACGCGTACCGCTTCGACCCGGTGAACGTGGTGGATCCCGGTGAGGACGACACCTCCGAGCTGAAAATCTCCTCGGTGGTCGCCGTGGGCGGCGACCGGCTGCTCGTGGAGGAGCGCACCGACCGGGCCGCCCGGCTGCAGCTGGTGAAGCTGGACCGGCACTCCAGCATCCTCGGTGGCGCGTACGACGACGACACGACGTCCCCGTCCCTGGAGCAGCTCGACGACCCGGCCGCCACCGGGGTTCCGGTACTCCGGAAGCGACTGCTCGTCGACCTGGGCAAGGTCGCCGGCGTGCCGGAGAAGATCGAGGGCATCGCGCGCGTGGATCACGACACGCTCGCCCTCATGAACGACAACGACTTCGGCATGACGGACGGCGCGGGCGCCTTCGACGCACAGGGCCGGCTGATCGACAGCGGCATCGAGACGACGCTGACCTACCTGCGGCTGTCGCACGGCATCTGACCGGGCCGACACGACCCGAGATCGCGGCGATCACGGCAGTTGGACATCCCCCAGGGACGGGATCAGCGACTCCAGATCGCTAGGGACCTCGCTGGGCAGCTTCGACGGGAGGTTGCTGGGCAGTTCGCTCGGCAACGCGGTCGGAATGCTCAGCGAGGGCGAGGGTTCGGCGCTCGTGCTGTTCCCCGCGGGCGACTGCTTGCCGGGCGAGCCGTCGCTCCCGGAGCGGGACAGCAGGATCACGACGGCGACGGCCGCGAACCCCGCGAACAGGGCGAGCAGGATGTGAAGCCGCCGTCCGCGCCTCCTCGGCGGTTCCGGCGGGGGCTGCCAACCTCCCAGGGTGGGCGGCTCGTTGCCTCCCGGAGGCGGGCCGTAGCCTCCTGCGGACCCATGGCCCCCTCCAGCTCCATGACCGGAGCTGTGGTTGCCGAAGGGCGGTCCGAAACCGCCGCCCGAAGGCGGCGGTCCGGGAGGCGGAGGCGGTGCGGGAGGCATGGCCATACCGTCCAGAGTCGCCGCACATCGGGCAGCAGGCGACCCCCGTACGGACTTTGATACGGATCCATGCCGTGGACGGCATGATTCCGGGGTATTCCGCACGGCGGCCGCACGCGCGTGCGCCTCCCGCAAGCCGCGGCGAGGGTCACGCGCGCGTGCACTCAGCCGCGAGCGCCCAGCAGGTGGTCCATGGCCAGCTGGTCGAGGGGCTCGAAGGCCATCCCGCGCGCGGCCGCCGCCTCGACGTCGAACTCCTCGAAGGCACCGCGGTCGGCGAGCAGGGCCTGCAAGCCGTCGGCGGCGGTGGGGAGGCCGAGCTGGTCCAGACGCGAGGCACGCAGGGCCTCCTGCACCTCCGGGTCGGCGCGGAAGGCGGCCGCGCGCTCCTTGAGGATCAGGTAGTTGCGCATGCAGCCCGCGGCCGACGCCCACACACCGTCGAGGTCCTCGGTCCGCGGCGGCTTGAAGTCGAAGTGGCGGGGACCGGCGTAACCGGCGCTCTCCAGCAGGTCGACCAGCCAGAACGCGGCACGCAGGTCACCGGCGCCGAAGCGCAGGTCCTGGTCGTACTTGATGCCGGACTGGCCGTTGAGGTCGATGTGGAAGAGCTTGCCCGCCCACAGGGCCTGCGCGATGCCGTGCGGGAAGTTCAGCCCGGCCATCTGCTCGTGGCCGACCTCGGGGTTGACGCCGTACATCTCCGGGCGCTCCAGGCGCTCGATGAAGGCCAGGGCGTGACCGACCGTGGGCAGCAGGATGTCGCCGCGGGGCTCGTTCGGCTTGGGCTCGATGGCGAACTTCAGGTCGTAGCCCTGGGAGACGACATACTCGCCGAGGAGGTCGAAGGCCTCCTTCATGCGGTCGAGGGCGGCGCGCACGTCCTTGGCGGCGCCGGACTCGGCGCCCTCACGGCCGCCCCAGGCGACGTAGGTCTCGGCGCCCAGCTCGACCGCGAGGTCGATGTTGCGGATCGTCTTGCGCAGCGCGTACCGGCGCACGTCACGGTCGTTCGCGGTGAACGCGCCGTCCTTGAAGACAGGGTGCGTGAAGAGGTTGGTGGTGGCCATCGGCACGGTCATGCCGGTCGTGTCGAGAGCCTGGCGGAAGCGCTTGATGTGCGACTCGCGCTCGGTGTCCGAGGACCCGAAGGGGATCAGGTCGTCGTCGTGGAAGGTCACGCCGTGCGCGCCGAGCTCGCTCAGGCGCTGCACCGTCTCGACCGGGTCGAGGGCACGCCGCGTGGCGTCGCCGAACGGGTCCCTTCCCTGCCAGCCGACGGTCCACAGCCCAAAGGTGAACCTGTCCTCGGGGGTGGGCTGGTAGCTCATGCCGCGACTCCTTGCTGCTTCGACTTGCTTGCTCCGACTATTTCGTCATGGCAGTTTACAAATTAGTATGCGGACGCAGCTCTGGGAAGAGACAAGATGTCTTTGTCACCACAGAGCCCATGTCTTCGTCCCGCGGAGCCGCGGAAAAAAGGGAGAGTCCGATGTCAGCTGCCGAGGGTCCGCTCGTCGTCGGCGTGGACACGTCCACCCAGTCCACCAAGGCGCTCGTCGTCGACTCGGCCACCGGGCAGGTCGTCGCGAGCGGCCAGGCACCGCACACCGTCTCCTCCGGGGCCGGTCGCGAGAGCGACCCGCGCCAGTGGTGGGACGCCCTGTGCGAGGCCCTGCACCAGTGCGGCGACGCGGCGCACGAGGCGGCCGCGGTGTCCATCGGGGGACAGCAGCACGGCCTGGTCACGCTGGACGAGCGGGGTGAGCCGGTGCGCCCGGCGCTGCTGTGGAACGACGTGCGCTCGGCGCCGCAGGCCCGCCGCCTGGTCGAGGAGCTGGGCGGCCCGAAGGCCTGGGCCGAGCGCACCGGCAGCGTGCCCGGCCCGTCCTTCACGGTCACGAAGTGGGCCTGGCTCGCCGAGAACGAGCCGGAGGCGGCCCGCGCCGCCAAGGCCGTGCGCCTGCCCCACGACTACCTCACCGAGCGGCTGACCGGCCAGGGCACGACCGACCGCGGTGACGCCTCGGGCACCGGCTGGTGGGCCTCGGGGACGGAGTCCTACGACGACGAGACCCTCGCCCACGTGGGGCTCGATCCGGCGCTGCTCCCCCGTGTCGTACGCCCCGGCGAGGTGGCCGGCACCGTCCGCGACAGCCACGACCTGCCCTTCTCGAAGGGCACCCTGGTCGCACCCGGGACCGGCGACAACGCGGCCGCCGCGATGGGCCTCGGGCTGCGGCCCGGCACCCCCGTGCTCAGCCTCGGCACGTCCGGCACGGTGTACGCCGTCACCAAGCGCCGCCCCGCCGACCCGACCGGCACCGTGGCGGGCTTCGCCGACGCCCGCGGCGACTGGCTGCCGCTGGCCTGCACCCTGAACTGCACGCTCGCCGTCGACCGGGTGGCGGCGCTGCTGAACCTGGACCGCGAGGCCGTCGAGCCCACCACGGGCGTGACCCTGCTCCCGTATCTGGACGGGGAACGCACCCCCAATCTGCCGAACGCGTCCGGCCTGCTGCACGGCCTGCGCCACGACACCACCGGCGGACAGCTCCTGCAGGCCGCCTACGACGGCGCCGTCCACTCCCTGCTCGGCGCGCTCGACCTTGTTCTCGACGAGGACGCGGACCTCTCGGTCCCGCTGCTGCTGATCGGCGGCGGCGCCCGCGGCACGGCCTGGCAGGAGACCGTTCGTCGGCTGTCGGGCCGCCCGGTCCAGGTCCCGGAGGCCAGGGAACTGGTCGCGCTCGGCGCCGCCGCGCAGGCGGCGGGCCTGCTGACGGGCGAGGACCCGGCGTCGGTGGCCCGCCGCTGGAACACCGCCGCCGGCCCGGTGCTGGAGGCGGTGGAGCGGGACGAGGAGACGCTGGCGAGGATCGCCGGGGTACTCTCCGACGCGGCCCCGCTGCTGGAGCGGAGCACGGAGAGCCGTTGAGGACGGGGGCATGAGCGCACCGCTGCACGAGGCCCACCCGGCCGGCCCGGGGCGGGCGCTGCCCGACACCCAGCAGGGCATGCGCCGCCGCAATCTCGCCCGGGTGATGCACACCGTAAGCGCCGAGGGACCGCTCTCCCGCGCCGCCGTCGCCTCGCGCATCGGGCTGACCAGGGCGGCGGTGTCCACCCTCGTCGACGAGCTGATCCGGTCGGGGCTGCTCGACGAACTGGGCCCGGAACGGCCCGGCCGGGTGGGCCGTCCCGGCTCGGCGCTCGCCGTCAGCGGACACGGTCCGGCCGGGATCGGCGCCGAGGTCGGCGTCGATCACCTCGCGGTCTGCGCGGTCGACCTGCGCGGACGGGTACGCGCGCGTGCCGTGCGGCACGGCGCGAACCGCGGGCGCGCCCCCGGGCCGGTGCTCGAAGAACTCACCGGCCTGGTGCGCGAGGTCGTCGCCCGGGCGCAGGGCGAGGGGCTGTGGCCCGCGGGGCTCGCCGTGGCGGTGCCGGGCCTGGTGGCGCGCGACGCCCGCACCGTCGTACGCGCCCCGAACCTCGAATGGCACGACACCGACCTCGGCGCCCTGCTGCCGGGGGACATACCGCTGACCGTCGACAACGAGGCCAACTTCGGTGCCCTCGCCGAACTGTGGCTCGGCGAGGGCACCCCGCAGGACTTCCTGCACGTGTCGGCGGAGATCGGCATCGGCGCGGCGCTCGTGGTGGCCGGCGGGCTGCTGCGCGGGACACGCGGATTCGCGGGCGAGTTGGGGCATGTACCGGTGCAGCCGGAGGGTCCGGCGTGCCCGTGCGGCGGACGCGGCTGCCTGGAGCAGTACGCCGGCGAGGAGGCCGTCCTGCGCGCCGCCGGGCTGGAGCCGGGCGAGGACCGCGTCGGACTGCTCGCGGGCCGGGCCGCCGGGGGCGACGAGGACGTACGAGGCGCACTGCGCGACGCGGGCACGGCCCTCGGCGTCGCGCTGACCGGGGCGGTCAATCTGCTGGACCCCGAGAGTGTCGTGCTCGGCGGCGCACTGGCCGGGCTCGCGCCCTGGCTGCTGCCGTCGCTGGAGGCCGAGTTGGACCGGCGCACGGCCGGGCCGGCCTGTCCGGTGTCCGTGTCGCGTCTGGGCCCCGAGGGGCCGCTGCTGGGCGCGGCGCACTCGGTGGTGCGGGCCGTGCTGGACGATCCCGCGGCGGTGGGCGCACGCGCGTGACCATGCGCGCGCCTAGGCTGTCGGCCGGCACCAGCACCCGACTCGCATCCGCCTCGCCTCGTCTCACCTCGTCACATCTTGTCTCACCCCGCCGGCCCCGCCCGCCCCACCCCACCTCGCCTCCAGAGGAGCACCATCGTGTTCGACCTCGCAGCGGAACTCCCCTACCCCGACAGCCACCGACCGGACGGGGCGCCCGCACCGCACGCGCTGCTCACGCCCGTGCTCGGTCTGCTGGGCACGTGGAGGGGCCGGGGCCGGGGCGAGTACCCGACCCTCGACGCGGACTTCACCTACGGGCAGGAGATCACCTTCAGCCATGACGGGCGCCCCTTCCTCCGCTACGAGGCCCGTGCGTGGCTCCTCGACGCCGAGAACGCGCCCCTGCGTCCGGCGGCCCGCGAGAGCGGCTGGTGGCGGCTCCAGCCCGATGGACGGGTGGAGGCGTTGATCACCCAGCCCACCGGCATCGCGGAGATCATGGTCGGGCAGGCGGCCGGGGACTCGATCGACCTGTCCACCCACGAGGTGGCCCTCACTCCCACGGCCAAGCAGGTCGACGCCACCCGCCGCCACTACACCCTGACCGGCTCCGACACCCTCACCTTCATGTTCGATCTCGCCGCGGTCGGCCAGGAGCTGCAGCACCATCTCTCGGCAAGCCTTCGGCGCGTGCGGTAGGGCGCACCGGCACCCGCTCGGCGGCGCCATCACCCACAAGGGTGGCGGAGTTGTCCACATCGGCGCCTCCGTCCACCGAAGCACTCGGCGCCCTTCTGCCCACCTCGCAAGCGCCGTACCGTGAATCACGCGAGGCGCACCCGTCGAGACGGGCGACGCAGGGTATGTCGAGGTGAATTGAGGGGGATTCACATGGCGGGGGAAGCGGCGGCAGGTCTCAGGCGCGACGCGATCGGCCCGCGTGAGGGCCGGCGCGTGAGCTGCCGGGTGCCGGGGCGGTGTCCACTCCACTCGTGCGGCGCGCGGCCCGCAACGGGCCGTCGGCTTCCTCGTCGGCCGGGGCCATATGTTCGGGAAGGCCCTCGGGCCGCCGCCGCTGCTGCTGCTCCAGACCGGAGTCGTTCACCCCGGAGAGGCATCTGCTGCTGCCCGTCCTCGGCATCGTGGCCTTCGTGCGGGCGCTCCAGACCGCCGCGGAACGCCCCGTCTTGGCCCTCGGGGAGTATCCGAACGGAAATTAGCGGTAGCCGCTGACCCGGATCATGGTCCGGTCGGGATGAGGGCGCTGACGCGGTTCTCGTACTCGCGGCGGGCCTTGCGCTGTGCCGGGACAGTCGAGGTGCCCTGGCCGCCGCCGAGGAGCTGGCAGCGGGCGAGCAGCTGGCGGTGGACGGCCCGGGTGGTGCTGACTCGCAGGGTGTAGCCCTGGCCGCGCCGTACGGTGACGCCCTGGTCGAGCGCGGCTCGTTCGTCGGGCTCCAGCTCGATGGCGCGGAGGAAGTCGGCGACCTTGCCCGGCATGTCGAGGGTGACCGGCAGCTCCGGGGTCGGGACATCTTCCTGGCCCTCGGAGGCGTGCTCGGGCTGGAGGTCGGCGACGGCGGTACGGATGGCGCCGCGGCTGACGCCGTGGTCGCGCGCGAGGCCGGCGATGGAGCGGCCTTCCAGGTACGCGGTGCGCACGGCGTCGGTCCTGTCGGCCGCCACGGCGGGGCGGCGTCCGCCCTTGCTGCCCCTGGCCTCTGCGGCGCGCAGCCCGTCGTAGGTCAGTTCGCGTTGGAGGTCTCGCTGGAGTTCGCCGGCGGCGGCGAGGGTCTGCACCATGAACTTCACGGTGGACAGCAGCTCGCCGGTGCGCGGGTGGCGGGCGGTGAGGTCCATCGCGGAGAACGCGCCGTCGTGGATGCGCAGGGCGAGGCGGTCGCGGTGGAGGACGTCGAGCACGTCGAGGATGTGGCCGGTGCCGCGTACAAGGCGGAACATCTCGGAGATGTGCACGGTGTCGCCGGGCCGCGCGTAGGTGAGCAGTTCGCGGAACTTCGGGCGCTGGAGCGGGTGGAGGCGGCTGGAGGTGCCGGGGTCCTCCTCGAAGACGACCGGGTCCTCGATCCCGGCTTCGTCCAGGACGAGGTCCTGGCGGGCGGTCGACTGCTGGTCGGTCGAGACTCGCTTGTAAACCAGGTTCGCCACCGTGGGGCCCCTTCCGTACGGAGGAATGGACCCTATTTGTCATCAAACCCTGTCAGCAATCACCATCGGATCTGATTGGATTCGGGCCGCCGTGAACCCCCGGATTCCACGGGTTCATTGGACGCGCCGTCTGCCTGTCGTCAAACGATCGTTTGTCGACAGGTGGAGGCGGCCCGCATCGCGGTGCGGTGCACCAGGCCGTCCTGGATGAGGGTCAGGCCAGCCTCGAATGCCGACTCGTGGTCGATCACAGGCATGTCCACCTGCGGATCCGAGTCGTCGCCGGAGCCGGCGTCCGCCTGTTCCTCCAGGACACTGCCGACCGTGAAACGGCTGGCGGCCAGCATCGCCATCTGCGCGTCCCGCTCAGGTACTCCCGAGGTGACCAGGAAGTCCATCTTGCGGCGGATCCGGTCGAGGTCGCCTGCCGGGGTGCTGCCTGCGTGGAGGCGTGCGCCGTCCCGGCGCATCAGCAGGGTGCGCCGGAAGCTTCGCGTGTTGTCCAGGAACCAGTCGCGCCAGTCGTCGTCGGGCGTTGGCAGCGGGGCGGCCGTATGCGGTGCCATCGCCGCCTCCGCCATGGCCGCGAGGAGGTCCTTCTTGGTGCGGAAGTACCAGTAGAGCGAGGGCTGTTCGACACCCAGCCGCTTCGCCAGCCGTCGTGTACTGACCGTGTCCAGCCCGACCTCATCGAGCAGGTCGAGTGCTTCGGAGACGACGATCTCCCGGTTCACCTTGGTCACGTTGACAAATCTATCACCGATAGAGACTCTGGAGAGGAATCATTCACTGATAGATTTTCTTTGGGGTGATGGGTATGGCCTACGGATCGGGAGCGCGCCCCCTGCGGGTTCTTGTTGCCGGCGGCGGGATAGCAGGGCAGGCGCTGGCTTTCTGGCTCACGCGGGGCAACCACAGGGTGACCGTCGCCGAACGCTTTCCGGCGCTGCGGGCCGCCGGGGCGCAGGTCGACCTCCGGGGGCAGGGCATCGAGGCCATCGAGCGGATGGGGCTTCTGGACGCCGTCCGCGGCAAGCTGGTGGACGAGGCGGGTGTCGCCTTCGTCGACGCGCGCGGCAGGGCCAAGGCGACGATCATGGCCAACACCTCCGGCCGTGGCCGGCAGAGCCTCACGTCTGAGTACGAAATCATGCGCGGTGACCTGGTACGCATCCTGCACGACGCGTCGAAGGACGACATCGAGTACGTCTTCGGCGTGAGCGTGGACGGCTTCGAGCAGGACCAACAGAAGGTCGTCGCGCACTTTTCCGACGGCTCCTCCGGCGAGTTCGACCTCCTGGTCGGCGCGGACGGGCAGGGATCGCGCATCCGTCGGGCGATCCTCCCCGCGGACTTCGACCCGTACTGGCGGGTCGGCATCCACATGGCCTACTGGTTCGTGCCACGCATAGCGTCCGACAGCAACATCCGGGACACCTACATGGTCCCGGGCGGCCGTCAGATCATGCGCCGCAGCCACAACCCGACCGAGACCCAGGTGTACTTCGTGATGCGGGAGGAGTCCGAGGAGGCCTCGGCGATCCACCGGGAGCCCGTCGAGCGCCAGCGGGAGTTCTGGGCCGGCAGGTTCCGCGACGCGGGGTGGCAGACGGAGCGCTTCATCGGCGGTATGTGGACGAGCCCCTTCTTCTACTCCCAGGAGATCGTCCAGGTCCGAACCGACACCTGGTCCAAGGGCCGCGTGGTCCTCGCCGGCGACGCCGCCCACTGTGCTTCCCCGTACAGCGGCATGGGCACCTCCGGCGGCCTGGTGGGCGCCTACGTCCTGGCCGGCGAGATCAACCGGCACCCGGGCGATCTGCCGACCGCACTGGCGAACTACGACCGCGTGCTGCGACCCTTCGTCGACGAGATCCAGGGCGAGGTGAATCCGCGTCTCCTGCGCTTGGGTATGCCAATGACCCAGCGTGCGATCGACGCCTTCCAGGCCGCCACCGCGCTGGCCTGCTTCCTGCACGTGCCCGATCTCGCCGCGCGCTTTTCAGCGGAGGACCGCGGCGGCAGTTGGGAGCTCCCCGAGAACCCGGCGCCAATCAGCACCGCCTGAAAGCGGCCGGACATCGCGGGTCGATGGCCGTCGCGAGTAGCACGGCAAGAACGAAAGCGCTGGCCCGCACAGTGATCAGCGCCCTGTCGACTCTTGACGCTCAGTTCTGCCCGCAGTTGTCGTCATCTTCGTCCGTGTGCGGGTCGCGTAGCTTTCGCAGCCCCGGCGCGGCAGGTCGGGTGAAGGCGTAGCGGCCGAGGAAGTTGATGTGGTCGTACTGGAGTGGGGAGAGCCGGGCGAGCAGTTCGTCGGTAACGGGGAAGCCGTCAGCGGCCAGTTGTTTGACGGCGGCGTCGATGTAAAGGCTGTTGAACAGGACTACGCAGTTGAGGGCCAGTCCGAGGGCGCCGAGCTGGTCCTCCATGCCCTCGCGGTAGTGCTGGCGCAGTTCGCCGCGCTGCCCGAAGAAGATCTTCCGGGCGAGGCGATGGCGGGCCTCGGTGACGTTGAGCTGGGCGCCGATCACCCGGCGGTATCCCTCGTCGGAGACGAACTGGAGAAGGTGCAGGGTCTTGAAGATCCGCGCGTAGTGGGCGAACGCGTCGCCGAGCCCGGTGGGCTTGCCGTCGCGGGAGAGCATGCGGATCAGGTCGTGTCCGCGGACCTCGCCCAGGGTCAGGGAGCCTGCCACGCGGAGCATGTCGCCCCAGTGGGCGCGTATCCGGTCCAGGCGGATGGTGTGGTTGGAAACCGGCTGGAGCGGCCCGTATTCGGCCGTGTCGACGATCACGTAATTCCCCAGGTCTGCGGTCACGTAATTCCCCAGGTCGTCGCCCCAGTGCGGGTTTAGGTTGGCGAGCATGACCATGCGCGGTTGGAGTTATCGCTATGTCGGACCGGCCGAGTTGAGGAGTCTGGTCCGACCGGACGGCGAGGGTCAGAGCATGCGTTCGCCAGCGGACTTCGACGAGTGGATCTCGGCTCGGACGGTGGAGGAGTTGGCCGAGCCCTTCACCTTCGTTGTCGATCAAGCTGGGGTCCTGCGTCTCGCGCCGCGTCGCAGAGAGCATGTGGTGTGTGCTGGTGGAGAAGCCGTGCTGTGTGCTGGCGAGATCAGCTTCCGCGAGGAGTCCGGGCGGTGGGCGGTCGACGAGGTCAGCAATCAGTCGACCGGCTACTGCCCGGATGTCAGCTCGTGGTTAGCCGTCGTCGAGGCTCTGGACCAGGCCGGGATCGTTCGCCCGTCGGGCTTCACGCATGAGGTGGTGTTCCGACACTGCCTCTCCTGCCGACAGCTCAACATCGTGCGCGAGGAGGACTTCGTCTGCGTCTTTTGTGACGAGGCTCTGCCGCGCGAGTGGAACGTTGACCAGCCCGGACGCTAGGCGGTCGGCGGCCTGAAGCGCTCCGGGATCGGTGGAGGCTCTATGCGTTGACTCCAGCCGCCGGTCGGGGCTGGTGTTGAGCGTAGTGAAGCGCTCCGGGTCTGATGGAGGCTCGATTCCCTGAGAGGATCGAGTCATGGCACGTCCGTCCCCTTATCCGCCCGAGCTTCGTGAGCGTGCGGTGCGCATGGTCGCGGAGATCCGTCCCAACTACCCAACTGAGTGGGCCGCGATGAAGGCGGTTGCGGCGAAGCTGGGCATTGGTGCGGCTGAGACGGTGCGGACGTGGGTCCGCAAAGCCGAGGTCGACGCCGGCCAGCGGCCCGGCACCACGTCCGACGAGGCCGCGGAGATCAAGCGACTCAAGGCGGAGAACGCCGAACTGAGGCGGGCCAACGAGATCCTCAAGGCGGCATCCGCCTTCTTCGCGGCCGAGCTCGACCGGCCGTCGAAGCTCTCGTAGCGTTCATCGACGCTCACCGCGAGGTGTTCGGAGTCGAGCCGATCTGACGAGTCCTGACCAGCCACGGACTCAAGATCGCGACGAGCACCTACTACGCGGCCAGGAATCGCACTCCCAGCGCCCGGACACTGCGCGACGCGGAGCTGAAGACGCAGATCAGTCACGTCCACGTGGACAACTTCAGTGTCTACGGAGTCCGGAAGGTCTGGCGACAACTGCATCGCGAAGGCATACCGGTGGCCCGGTGCACCGTCGCCCGGCTGATGGGCGACCTCGGCCTTGAGGGCGCCCGACGAGGGAAGAAGATCCGAACTACCATCCGGGATGACGGCCACGAGCGGGCTGTCGACCTGTTGCGGCGCGACTTCACCGCATCCTGCCCGAACGAGCGGTGGGTGGCCGACTTCACCTACGTGGCCACCTGGTCCGGGATCGTCTACGTCGCGTTCGTCGTCGACGTGTTCTCCCGGGCGATCGTCGGCTGGTCCGCCTCCACCAGCAAGCAGGCCAAGCTCGTCCTCGCCGCCTTGGACATGGCCTTGTGGCGTCGGGACCGTGCTGGAACTCCCGCTGGTCCGGGGCTGGTTCATCATTCGGATAGTGAGTATGTGAAGTGCCGGATGTCCCGGGCTTCTTGACTCGCACAGCGATGGACGCGCCAGGATGCCGGTGCCGGGATGCTCTCGCGGCCTCCTGACCCGCACTCCGATCGACGGCGCTGTCCCTCCTCGGACTTGTCGGTGGCCCGGGAGCACCCCGGCGAGGCGCTCGCCTCGCCGACGGGAGTGACTTAAGGAGAGCCTGGCCAAGGTCCCATCACTGTCTCGTCCGCCGCCTCGGTGACCGCGCGCCGACCCACCGCGCTCTCATCCGCGAGGAGGCCGACATGGCCAGCATCCCACCCGTCTCCCGCGTCGTCATCGGCGGCGTGGACACCCACAAAGACCTGCACGTCGCTGCCGTGATCGACACCGACGACCACGTCCTGGACACCCAGGCGTTCTCCACCCCCGCGCCGGCTACCGCGCCCTGCTCGCCTGGATGCGTACCTTCGGCGACGTGCGCCGCATCGGCATCGAGGGCACCGGCTCCTACGGCGCCGGGCTCCTGCGCCACCTGCAGCAGGCCGGCATCGAGATCCTCGAGGTCAACCGGCCCGACCGCTCCGGCCGGCGCCGACGGGGCAAGGACGACACCATCGACGCCGAGAACGCCGCCCACGCCGCGCTGGCCGACAACCGTGTGATCACGCCCAAGACCCGCACCGGCATGGTCGAGTCCTTACGCGTCCTGCGGATCGCCCGCTCCACTGCCGTCAAGGCCCTCCGCGTCGCCCTGCAGATGCTGCGCTGCCAGATCATCTCCGCGCCCGAGGAACTCCGTGTCCAGGTACGGAACCTGACACGGATGCAGCTCATCCGCACCTGCGCCGCCTGGCGGCCGGACGAGACCGCCTTCCGCGACCCCGTCTCAGCCACCCGTATCGCCATCAAGTCCCTGGCCCGCCGCTACCTCGAGCTCAACGACGAGGTCGCCGATCTCGATGCAATGATCGAGCCCCTGGTCCGGGAACTGGCGCCCTCGCTGCTGGAACGGACCGGGATCGAGAACACCGCCCAACTCCTGGTCACCTGCGGCGACAACCCTCAGCGGGTCACCGACGAGGCCCGCTTCGCCAAGCTCTGCGGCGTCGCCCCGCTGCCCGCCTCCTCCGGGAAGGTCCAGCGTCACCGCCTCAACCGCGGCGGCGACCGCCAGGCCAACTCCGCCCTCCACATGGCCGTGGTCTGCCGCCTCCACTACGACAAGGCCACTCAGGAGTACCTCGAACGCCGCACCAGCGAAGGCAAGTCGAAGATGGAGATCATCCGTTGCCTCAAACGATACGTCGCCCGCGAGGCGTACTACCTGATCAAGCAGGACAACACCTCAAACCGGTCACTCCAGAGAGGTTGACATTCAGGAGAGCGTCGCGGGCAGTCAGTACACGTCTTTCGCGTTCACCGCCCACCTCCTCGAGGCCGGCATCGACGCCTCGATCGGCACCGTCGGGGACGCCCTGGACAACGCCCTCATGGAATCCCAGATCGGCCTCTACAAAACCGAGTTGATCAAGTTGCGCAGGCCCTGGCACGGCCTGGCCGACGTCGAACTCGCCACCGAGGAATGGGTCGATTGGTTCAACAACCAGCGCATCCACACGGCAATCGGTGACATCCCGCCCCACGAGCACGAGACCACCTACTACGCTCAACACCAGCCCCGACCGGCGGCTGGAGTCAACGCATAGAGCCTCCACCGATCCCGGAGCGCTTCAAGCCGATACGCCCCGGGCGACCACTAAGGAGTGCGTCCCCGATGGGGCCACGTGCCTGTCAGCCCCGCTCGATAGGGTCCGCATCGCAGCCAGCCGCGGAAGGACTCTCACATGACAACGTTTGACGAGCTCACTGCCTGGGCCGGCACAGGGAACGTCACAAGGGCAGACTCGGCAGTCGTGTCGGGCTGGCAGATCCCCGAGGATCAGAAGGCACTACTGGTTGATGTCGGGATCCCCATCGTCGATCAGTTGATCGAGTACGTATCGTTCCAGGTGGAGGCGGCTCCAGCACTCCAGACGTCAGATGGTAGGTCGCTCTACCGCCTCACCCAGAATCACCATGGCAACCTAATGCCCGGCATGGAATGGTCGTTCGGCGTCGAACCCGGGACAGGCACGGTCCACTACGTCCTTCCGCAAGGCGAGGCATCGTTCGCCAACTCCTCCATCGACCTCTGGCTGCGGACCCTTCACCACTACGGCCGGCACGTCAGCGAGTCCGAGATCCTCAGCGATCCGGATGACCTCGAGGACGAAGCCCTGGCCGAGCTCAGCATGCTCGCTGACGAACTCAAGAAGATCGATCCACCTGCCTTCGACGGCTACAACGGTTTCATCTGGGCCGAGTTCCTCGACCGCTGGCTCTGGTAGTTACCCGCGGCCGCCACGATCCCAAAGCGATCACTCACCGTGTCCGGCGGGTCTGGCGGCTCGCGAATACGCGACACCGCAACATGCGAGCTCACCAGTCCCGAGGGCCGTCTTCGACGTCGTCACCGAGCTGACCACGCACCCACCGATCCTGCGCAGAACGGAGCAGCGCAAGCATGAGCGACCCCCGCATCCTGACGGTCCGGCCCCGACCGGACGAGTACGCCTGGACGTTCGGCGGCGCACCCCCCGTGGCGCGTATCGCGCCCGGCACTGTCCTCGACCTGTACACGGAGGACTGCTTCGCCGGACGGGTGCGTTCCGAGAAGGACCTGGTGTCCGAGGTGTGCGAGTTCCCCTTCCTCAATCCGCAGACCGGGCCCTTCCACGTGGAGGGTGCCGAGCCGGGCGACAGCCTCGCCGTGCACTTCGTGTCGATCGAGCCGGCCCGCGACTGGGCCGCGTCGACGACGGTCCCGCTGTTCGGCGCGCTCACCTCCACCCACACCACGGCCACTCTGCAGCCGCCGTTGCCGGAGACCGTGTGGATCTGGCAGCTCGACCGGACCCGGCGTACGGCACTGTTCAAGGCGCACGACGGTGACATCGAGGCCGAGCTGCCGATGGACCCGATGCACGGCACCATGGGCGTCGCCCCCGCCAATCTCGAGGTCCGCTCCGCCCTGGTGCCGGACGCCCACGGCGGCAACATGGACACGCCCGAGATGCGGTCCGGCGTCACCTGCTACCTCGGGGTGAACGTGGAGGGCGCGCTGCTCAGCCTGGGCGACGGGCACGCGCGCCAGGGCGAGGGCGAAACCTGCGGGGTCGCCGTCGAGTGCGCGATGAACACCGTGGTGATCGTGGAGCTGCTCAAGGGCGTCGCCACACCGTGGCCGCGCATCGAGTCGGACACGCACCTGGTCTCGACGGGTTCGGCCCGCCCGCTGGAGGACGCGTTCCGGATCTCCCAGCTGGACCTGGTCCAGTGGCTGGTACGTGACTACGGGTTCAGCGAACTGGACGCCTACCAGTTCGCGACCCAGGCGGTCGAGTCGCCCCTGGCCAACGTCTGCGACACCAACTACACGTGCGTGGCGAAGATCCGCAAGCAGTGGCTGCCGGCGCGCGAGACTCACCGAGGGATGCACGCGCACCTGCGGGAGATCGCGGCCACCCTGCGGAGCTGAGCCACGCCTGGCAGCCGGGCAGCACTCCACCGGATGACTCGCTCCCACCAGGTCAGCCGCTCCTCCCGGGGTCGGCCGTCCCCCCGGAACGGAACGGTCACACCCCACCAGCGTGGGGCGCCCCACCGGAACAGTCACACCCGCCGGGTGAGTCGTCCCGCCGTCGCGCCGGACGTTTCACCTCCCCCCACCGAAAGGCACGGCCTCATGGACTGGGCAAGACCGACCACCAGCAGGCGGCGGTTCCTCAAGGGCGCCGCCCTCACCGCCGTCCCGTACGCCTTACTCCCCGACACACGGGCCGACGCTCAGGCGCAGGCCGTCGACTACCCCGGCGCCGAGTGGCAGCCGGCGAGCACGTCCAACTACACGGTCTCGAACCGTCCCACGTCCTATCCGATCGACTACGTGGTCATCCACGTCACCCAGGAGACCTATCCGGACGCGCTGTCCATCTTCCAGAATCCGGCGAAAGAGGTGTCCATCCACTATCTGGTGCGCTCCGCCGACGGACACGTCGCGCAGTGCGTGCGGGAGCACGACATCGCCTGGCACGCGGGCAACTGGGACTACAACACCCGCAGCATCGGCATCGAACACGAGGGATGGGTGGACCAGCCCGCCTACTTCACCAACGCGCTCTACGAGCAGTCGGCCAAGCTGACCGCGGCGCTCTGCACCAAGTACGGCCTCCCGAAGGACCGGGCGCACATCATCGGGCACTACGAGGTGCCCGGCACGGACCACACCGATCCCGGACCCAGCTGGGACTGGACGCGCTACATCAGACTCGTCAACTTCGCCTGACGCGGCGGGACAACTTCCCTTCGGGCTGATCGCGGTCGAAACGGTTGTCGGAGCGCGTACGCGGAGTGACGATGTCCCCAGCCGTATCGCATCCGGGGAGGGTGAATTGACCGATCCATGGGTGGCCCTGGAGCCGGGGACCGACCCCGCCGAGCGCACGCGGATGCTGCGTCGCGCGTACGAGACGTTCACCGAGGCCGGCACCGTGCCCCGGCCGGTGCGGTCGGTGGTGGCGGAGTCGTGGCGGCGTTCAGCGCGGGCCGGCGTGGGGCCCGACGGCACGGCGACCGTGGACCTCGCGGACGGTGACCTGGGCAGCTACCGGGCGGAGCATCCGCTGGCGCGGGTGATGCCGCTGTTCCGCGAGCTGATGGGCACGTTCGCGGCGGACGGGGAACATCTGCTCGCCGTGTGCGACGCGCACGGCAGGCTGCTGTGGGTCGAGGGCCATCCGACGACCCGGCGGCACGCGGGGCGGATGAACTTCGTGCCGGGTGCCCGGTGGGCGGAGACGGCGATGGGGACCAACGCGCCGGGGACCGCGGTCGCCGTCGACCGGCCCGTACAGGTGTTCGCAGCCGAGCACTTCATACGGCATGTCCAGCCGTGGACGTGCGCGGCCGCTCCGGTGCACGACCCGCGCACCGGGAGAGTGCTCGGCGCCGTGGACATCACCGGCGGGGACGGCCTCGCGCATCCGCACAGCCTGGGCTTCGTGCAGGCGGTCGCCCGGGCCGCCGAGTCCCACCTGGCGCTGCTGGCCCCGGAGCGGCCCGCCCCCGACACGCCCGAACTCGCCGTACTCGGCCGGGACGAGGCACAACTGCTCACCGGTGGACGCAAGATCAGGCTCAGCCGACGGCACAGCGAGATCCTCGTGCTGCTGGCCCGGCACCCGGAGGGGCTGACCGGCGACGAGCTGCTGTGCGCACTGTACGAGGACGAGTCGGTGACGCCGGTGACGCTGCGTGCCGAACTGGCGCGGCTGCGGCGGGTGCTGGGCCCGGGGCTGCTGGAGTCGCGACCGTACCGGCTGACGGCTCCCGTCGAGAGCGATGTCGCGGTCGTGGAACGGCGGCTGGAGGCCGGGGCGGTCACGGCGGCGGCGACGGCCTACGCGGGACCGCTGCTGCCGGGTTCGCAGGCGCCGGCGGTGGTACGGCTCAGGCGTTGCCTCGCCGACGGTCTCCGTACCGCGCTGATCGCCCGTCGTGATCCCGATCTGCTGGCCGACTGGGCGCACGCGCCGTGGGGCGAGGACGACCTCGACATCTGGCGGGCGCTCGCCGCCGTCCGTCCGACGGCGACGGTCCAGGCCCGGCTCGCCACGCTGGAGGGAGAGCTGGCGGCACCGGTGGACTGGCCGCGAGGGCCAGGAGGGCCGGGAGGTCCGGGAGGCGCGGGCCGCCGGGGTGGCGCATCGGCGTAACACCCCAGGTACGTGTCCACGTACAGGTCCCGCATCCGTCCCCGCACATGTCGCCGTGCATGTCCCCGTAGGTGTCCGCGCACAGGTCCACACAGGTGTCCGCGCGCCGGCGCCCGCACGCACGGCAACGTGGTTGCAACGTCGCCGTCCCTAGCCTCCCGAGGGAAAGCTGCCCAACGGCGGGCAGCGCTGCGAAGGAGGCAGACCAGCATGACCCGTTACGCGGCGCCAGGCACCGACGGCGCGATCGTCTCCTACCAGGCGCGCTACGACCACTTCATCGGCGGCGAGTACGTGCCTCCCCTGCGCGGGCAGTACTTCGAGAACCCGTCGCCGGTGAACGGGCAGCCGTTCACGGAGATCGCGCGCGGCACGGCGGAGGACGTGGAGCGGGCGCTCGACGCGGCACACGCGGCCGCCCCCGGCTGGGGCCGCACGTCGGTGACCGAGCGTTCCGACATCCTGTTGAAGATCGCCGACCGGATGGAGGCGAACCTCGCGCAGTTGGCGGTCGCCGAGAGCTGGGAGAACGGCAAGCCGGTGCGCGAGACGCTGGCCGCCGACATCCCCTTGGCCATCGACCACTTCCGCTACTTCGCCGGTGCGATCCGCGCGCAGGAGGGTTCGCTCGGCGAGGTCGACGACGACACGGTGGCGTACCACTTCCACGAGCCGCTCGGCGTGGTCGCGCAGATCATCCCGTGGAACTTCCCCCTTCTGATGGCGACGTGGAAGCTGGCGCCCGCGCTCGCCGCGGGCAACGCGGTCGTCATCAAGCCCGCCGAGCAGACCCCGGCCTCCATCCACTACTGGATGAGCCTGATCGCGGACCTGCTGCCGCCCGGTGTGGTCAACATCGTCAACGGCTTCGGCGCGGAGGCGGGCAAGCCGCTGGCGTCCAGCCCGCGGGTGGCGAAGGTGGCGTTCACGGGCGAGACCACGACGGGGCGGCTGATCATGCAGTACGCCTCCGAGAACATCAAGCCGGTCACCCTGGAGCTCGGGGGCAAGTCGCCCAACATCTTCTTCGACGACGTCTGGGCGCAGAACGACGACTTCCGCGACAAGGCCCTCGAGGGCTTCACCATGTTCGCGCTCAACCAGGGCGAGGTGTGCACGTGCCCGTCCCGCGCGCTCGTCCAGCGCGGCAACTACGCAGAGTTCATCGAGGCCGCCGTCGCCCGCACCGAACTGATCAAGCCGGGCCACCCGCTCGACACCGACACGATGATCGGCGCCCAGGCCTCCAACGACCAGCTGGAGAAGATCCTCTCCTATCTGGACATCGGCCGCCAGGAGGGCGCGAAGGTCCTCACCGGCGGTGAACGCATCGAGCACGACGGCGAGTTGAAGGGCGGCTACTACGTCCAGCCCACCATCTTCGAGGGCGACAACCGCATGCGGATCTTCCAGGAGGAGATCTTCGGTCCGGTCGTCTCCGTGACGTCCTTCGACGACTTCGACGACGCCATCAAGATCGCCAACGACACCCTGTACGGCCTCGGCGCCGGAGTGTGGACCCGCGACATCAACACGGCCTACCGAGCGGGCCGGGCCATCCAGGCGGGCCGCGTCTGGACGAACTGCTACCACGCCTACCCGGCCCACGCGGCCTTCGGCGGCTACAAGCAGTCCGGGATCGGACGTGAGAACCACAAGATGATGCTGGAGCACTACCAGCAGACGAAGAACCTGCTGGTGTCGTACTCGCCGAAGAAGCTGGGCTTCTTCTAGAGCCGGGTCCGCCAAGCAGGATCCGCCGAGTCGGAGTGTCCGCCGAGTCGGAGTGCCTGCCGAGTGGGAGTGCCTGGAGGCATCGATGCGTTCCAGGCACTCCGACACCAGGGGTTACGCTCCACATCCCGCGCAGAACCCCGCGCTCCAGGGGGCCGCGCCCGTGCACGCCGGTCCGGTCGGCCCGAAGGCGACCGGATACAGTGCGCGAGACGGCAGCCTGGTCAGGGAGGCGAAGCGTGACCGACACCAGCAACACCCGGACCACCGAGGGTGAGGCCCAAGCACCGCGGCGCAGCCGGCTGCACCGCCTGATGCGCTACATCCCCCGCATCGCCCCCGTGCTGCTGTGGGCCGTGCCCTGCTCGGTACTCCTGTACGGCGGCCAGCACTGGCCGCTGCCCGTCACGCTGGTCGGCACCGCCCTGTTCGTCCTCGGCCTCATCGGTATGCCGCTCGCGATGATGCGCGGCCACGGCCGGCGCCAGCAGGACTGGGCGGCGATCATCGGTGCCACCCTGCTGGGCAGCAGCTGGGTGCTGTTCACCTGGTCCGTTCTGCTCGGCGTCTTCCTGCGCCTCGCCCTGACCGTGGCGGGCGTCGGCCAAAGCCAGGACCGGGCCCGAATCGTCACGTGGGCCGTGCTGGGCGTGACCGCCGTGCTGCTCGCCTGGGGGTTCGCCGAGGCACGCCGCGTGCCGCGCGTGCGCCGACTCGACGTGCACCTGCCACGGCTCGGTGCCGGGCTGGACGGCACCCGCGTCGCCCTCATCACCGACACCCACTACGGCCCACTCGATCGCGCCCGCTGGTCGGCACGGGTGTGCGAGAAGGTGAACACCCTCGAAGCCGACCTGGTCTGCCACACCGGCGACATCGCGGACGGCACGGCCGAGCGCCGCCGCGCCCAGGCCCTCCCGCTCGCCACCGTGCGGGCCACCCGGGCCCGTGTCTACGTCACCGGCAACCACGAGTACTACAGCGAGGCCCAGGGCTGGGTCGACCTGATGGACGAGCTGGGCTGGGAGCCGCTGCGCAACCGCCATCTGCTGCTCGAACGCGGGGGCGACACCCTCGTGGTCGCCGGCGTGGACGACGTCACCGCCGAGTCCTCCGGCCTGGCCGGCCACCGCGCCCACCTCGCGGGAGCCCTGGACGGCGCCGACCCCGACCTGCCCGTCCTGCTCCTGGCCCACCAGCCCAAGTTCGTCGACCGGGCGGCAGCCGACGGCGTCGACCTCCAGCTCTCCGGCCACACCCACGGCGGCCAGATCTGGCCCTTCCACCACCTGGTCCGACTGGACCAGCCGGCCGTCGCGGGCCTCAGCCACCACGGCACCCGCACGCTCCTCTACACCAGCCGCGGCACCGGCTTCTGGGGCCCGCCGTTCCGCGTCTTCGCCCCCAGCGAGATCACCCTGCTCGTGCTCCGCTCCCCGCACCTGCCCAGTTCGCCGTAGCACTCGGCGGGGCGACGCGTCCGCTCGGAGCTGCCCACCGGGGTCAGGGATTCCCGGTCAGAGCCTCGACCCAGGCGGCCGGCCAGGGCTCGCTGACCCGTTCGTCCCGAGGCGGTACGTGTACGACCGTGTAGCGGCCGGAAGCGGCGAGGCCGCGCGGACGGCCGTCGCTCTCCTCGCCCCACACCTCGAACCCGAACGTCATCGACGACGTGCCGATGCGCTCCACGGCCAGGACGGTCGTCACCTGCTGCCCGAACCACAGCGGAGACGCGAAGTCGACCTCGTAGCGCACGCGGGGCGCGGCGCCGAAGTAGCCGACGACGCCCCGCTCGCGCACCAGCGCCGCCTCGGCCGCCTCCACGAAGCGGCCTACCGCCGCGTTGTGGTAGTGGCCGGAGGCATCGGTGTCCGACCACTCCACACGGGATCGGTGCACGATGCGGGCGAATTCAGGCGACATCGGTGCGGCCGGGCGTGCGGCGGTCCCCGGGCGTGCCGGCCACGGCGGAGTACATGTTCATCACGGACACCATTACCCGGTTCTTCAACGCCGACTCCCGCGTCCGGAACGGCTGGAGCGTCGCCTCGTCGTACGGCTCCGGACGCGCGAGGGCGCCTGACAGCGTGACCGCGTGTCAGGCGCCCTTCGCGTGATCACCCCGCGCCGCCCTGTCGGTGTCTCCGGTGCCGACGGGTGCGGCGAGGCGGTCACCTCGCTGCGTTCTCCTGCGGGAGGAGACGCGGTGCTACCACGAGGACTTCGACGGGAGCGACGGGTGGTCCGGCTTTGACGGGACGTCCGGCCTCGACGGGTGGTCGGGCCTCATGGGCTGCGACGGGTAGTCCGGCTTCATCGGCCTCGACGGGTGATCGGGCTTCATCGGCCGCGCGGGGTAGTCCGGCTTGGCCGGGTGCTCCGGGTAGGCGGGATGCTCCGGCTTGGCCGGGTGCTCCGGATAAGCGGGGCGCTCCGGCTTGGCCGGGTGCTCCGGATAAGCGGGGCGCTCCGGCTTGGCAGGGTGCTCCGGATAAGCGGGGCGCTCCGGCTTGGCCGGGTATGCGGGCCGCTCGGGCCGCTCGGGATAGGCGGGCCTCTCCGGCTTCGCGGGATAGGCGGGCCTCTCCGGCCGCGCCGGATAAGCCGGACGCTCGGGACGCGCCGGATAAGCAGGCTTCTCCGGCTTTGCCGGGTAGGCCGGCATGGCCGGCTTCTCGGGCCTTACCGGGTGGGCCGGCAGGGCGGGCTTTTCCGGATACGCCGGCCGCTCCGGCTTGGACGGATACGCGGGCATCTCCGGCTTCGCGGGGTAAGCGGGCCTCTCCGGCCGCGCCGGATAAGCCGGCTTCGTCGGGTAAGCGGGCTTCTCCGGGTACGCGGGCATGGCAGGCTTCATCGGATACGCAGGCTTCACCGGATAGGTAGGCATCGCCGGCTTCACCGGCCTCACCGGGTACGCGGGCATCTCCGGCTTCGTCGGATACACAGGCTTCACCGGGTAGGCAGGCATCGCCGGCTTCACCGGATACGTGGGCTTGACCGGGTAAGCAGGCCTCTCAGGCTTGACCGGATACGCGGGCATCACAGGCTTCGAGGGGTACACCGGCTTCACCGGGTACACGGGCATCTGCGGCAGCATCGGACGAACCGGCTTCGAGGGGAAGACCGGCTTCACGGGCCGAACCGGATACGCGGGCTTGACCGGGTAGGCAGGCTTGACCGGGTAGGCAGGCAGCTCCGGCTTCGCCGGACGGACCGGATACACCGGCTTGGACGGGTATGCGGGCTTCACCGGATGGGCTGGGTACGCGGGCTTCACCGGGTGCGCGGGCATCTCCGGCTTCACCGGATGAGCCGGATACTCGGGCTTCACAGGGTGCGACGGGTATGCGGGCTTCACAGGGTGAGCCGGATACTCCGGCTTGGCCGGGTGAGCCGGGTGTTCCGGCTTCGACGGGTACTCCGGCTTGGCCGGATGGGCCGGCTTCGACGGGTACTCCGGCTTCTCCGGATGGGCCGGCTTCTCCGGATGAGCCGGCTTCTCCGGCGTGGTCCAGTGACCTGGCTTTCCCCCATGCTCAGCCATGCCCTCCTGGCCCGGCTTGCCCTCATGCTCAGGCTTGCCCTCCTGACCGGGCTTGCCCTCATGCTCAGGCTTGCTCTCATGCCCAGGCTTTTCGGGTGTCCAAGCATGCGCGGGCTTTTCGGGCTTCGCGTCATGCGCGGGCTTCTCGGGCCTGGAGTCGTGCCCCGGCTTCTCCGGCTCGGCTTCGTGTGCCGACTGTGCCGGGTGTGCCTGGGGTACCGCCTCCGCCGGTTGCGACTGAGCGCCCGTTCCGGACGACTGCCCCGGGTGCGGGGGCATCGGGCTGCTGTCGTCCTGGGCGAAGGCGAACAGCGGAGTCGTCAGTGGGGTGGTGGCAAGCGCGGCGACCATGGTGGCTGACGCCAGAACAGATCGCCATCTCGGCGATGTCGTCATTGATTCCACTCTCCTCGACTTGGTTCGGAGCTTGGTGACAGCTGGTCAGTACCAAGAGCCGGACAGTGGAATAATCAGGAAATCGGAAGGTGGATTAACGCTACGGCGGCCATATGCCACCGGATGGGGTAGCGCGGGAGGCCAGTTGGCCCGGCGCATGGCAAAATCTTCGGCCGGGAACAGGAAATGAGGCCGAGTCAAATACAACGCGCCCGTGTCGTCCAGAATGGCACCGGCGGCGTAATCGGCTGAGAGGCGGGGCGGTTCAGGTCAGGGGCGCCAGTACAGCGCGGGATCCGGGAGGTCCCGGAAGCCCAGGTCGCGGTAGAGGGGTTCGCCCTCGGCGGAGGCGTAGAGGTCGACGCGGGCGACCTCGTGTTCGCGGAACCAGTCGAGCAGACCTCGCATGATCGCCCGGCCGTGACCGCGCCGCCGGTGGGCCGGGTCGGTGATCACGCCGATCACGTGGCCGACGCGGCCGTTGCGCAGGTGCGGCCCGGGCAGCCGGTGCTCGATCCGGCCGATGCCCCAGGCCGCGAGGCCACCGTCAGCATTCCGGTCCCCCTCTCCGTCCACGACCAGGATGCGCACGTCGCCCGCCCTCAGCTGCCGCCTCAGCACCACGGCCAGGGCGTCCAGCCAACTACCCTCGTCCGCCGCGGGGTTGAAGCAGTCACCGCCGAGGTCGTCGAGGAGCAGGGTCCGCAGGCGCAGGAGCTCCACGAGGTCGTACTCCTCGGCCTGCCGTACGGCGCTGGTGGTCCGGGTGCGTGGTGCCATGCCCGCCAGCCTGATGTAATGGTCTTATGCATCTCAACCCTTACGGCGAGGATGCCGTGAAGCTGGCCGCGGACCTGGCCAACCGGCGCCCCGCCGACGCCGGGGACCTCGCGGACCGCTGCCGGGCCGCCGGACTGGTGCTGGACCGCCCGGCCACCCCGGAGGACCTCGCCGACGCCGTGGAGGCGCTCGACGCGTGGGAGAAGGTCGTCGACGCGGCCGACGAGCACGAGCGGGCCGGGCTGCTCAACGCGATGCTGGCGTCGGCCGCCGCCTATCCCCGGATGACGAACCACGCCGGGAGCGGCTGGCACGTGCATTACCGCGACGACCGTCAGCCGCTGGGCACGCTGCTGCTGTCCCTGATCTCCGTGGGCACCGCCCTGCACCTGACGGGACGCGGCATGCACCGGCTGCGGCGCTGCGATGTCACGGAGTGCACCGCGATCTTCGCCGACACCTCCCGTACCGGCCGCCGGCGCTACTGCTCGCAGCGCTGCGCCAACCGCGACGCGGTCCGCCGCCACCGCGCCGCCCGTACCACCGCTTCCTGACCGCAAACCTCCCGGCGCGCCCCAACCCTTGTCACGTCCGGAGCAACCGTCGTTCCGTGGGACTCAACTCCCGCAAACAGAGAGGCAATCAACCAAACCCTCCCCCGTCCCACTGCCATATTCGAAAGCAACTTCGGAGGTGGCTGTGACGCGTGAGGCGACGACATCCCGGAACACGGCGGCAACATCCCTGAACACGGCGGCGGCGACGGTGAGGCCCACGGCCCCCGCGCCCGGACCCGCCCCCGCGCCCGGACCCGCACCCGCACCGGACGGCACCGCCGGGCGCCTGGCCGATCTGGAGCGCCGCCATGCCCGGGCGGTGGTCCCGGGGGTGCCCAGACGACGGGGCGCCCTCGGTGCACGCGAGCGGATCGAGCGGCTGCTCGACGAGGGCTCGTTCTGCGAGACCGGCTTGTTCGTGCGGGCCCGGCCCACGCAGGAGGGGGCTCAACGCCCGTACGGCGACGGGGTGGTGACCGGGTACGGCACCGTCGACGGGCGGCCGATCTGCGTGTTCGCGCAGGACTCCACGGTCTTCGGCGGCAGCATGGGCGAGGCCTTCGGCGAGAAGACCGTGGCCCTGATGGACCTGGCGCTGAAGACGGGCTGCCCGGTCGTCGGGCTCAACGACTCGGGCGGTGCCCGCATCCAGGAGGGCGTCGTCTCGCTCGCCCTCTACGCGGAGCTGGTGCGACGCAATGTGCGCGCGTCCGGGGTGATCCCGCAGATCTCCGTCATCCTCGGGCCGTGCGCGGGCGGCGCCGCCTACTCGCCGGCCATCACCGACTTCACGGTGATGGTCGACGGCACCTCGCACATGTTCGTCACCGGCCCCGACGTCATCGAGGCGGTCACCGGGGAGCGCACGACCGCCGAGGACCTGGGCGGCGCGCGCACCAGCAACACCGTCAACGGCAACGCCCACTTCCTCGCCGCCGACGAGGAGGACGCCCTGGACGCCGTACGCGAACTGCTGTCGTATCTGCCCGCCAACAACCTCGAGCGGCCGCCCGCCTACGCTCCCGGGGCCGCCGTCGGCGGTGATCCGCTCGACCGGGTCGTGCCCGACCGGCCGGGGCAGGCCTACGACATGCGGGGCGTCCTGCAGTCGGTGGCGGACGACGGTGAACTCCTGTACGTGCAGGAGCTGTTCGCGCCGAACATCATCTGCGCGCTCGCCCGGGTCGAGGGAGCCAGCGTCGGGATCGTCGCCAACCAGCCGCTGCACTCGGCCGGTGTCCTGGACATCGACGCCTCCGAGAAGGCGGCGCGGTTCGTGCGGTTCTGCGACGCGTTCGGCATACCGCTGCTGACCTTCGCCGACGTCCCCGGCTATCTCTCCGGCGTACGCCAGGAGCGGGCCGGCATCATCCGGCGCGGCGCCAAACTGCTCTACGCGTACGCCGAGGCCACCGTCCCGAAGATCACCGTCGTGGTGCGCAAGGCCTACGGCGGCGGGTACGCGGTGATGGGCTCCAAGCATCTCGGCGCGGACGTCAACCTCGCCTGGCCCACCGCCCGTATCGCCGTGATGGGGGCGGAGGGTGCGGTGGGCGTGCTGCACCGGCGCGAACTCGCCGCGGCCGCCGACCCCGAGGCACTGCGCGCGCGTCTCGTCGCCGCGTACGAACGCACGCACGGGACGCCGTACCCCGCCGCGGAGCGCGGGTACGTCGACG
The DNA here is from genome assembly GCF_044767585.1 of Streptomyces sp. NPDC101225. NCBI lineage: Bacteria > Bacillati > Actinomycetota > Actinomycetes > Kitasatosporales > Streptomycetaceae > Streptomyces > Streptomyces sp. NPDC101225. The sequence goes on along the minus strand of NZ_JBIWOE010000042.1, from coordinate 11,952 downwards.
CCGTCATCGCCCCGCGCGACACCCGCGCCCACATCTGCCGCGCCCTGCGCGCGCTGCGCGGCAAGCGCGCCCCGATGCCGGAGCGACGGCACGGCAACATCCCGCTCTGAACAGCACCGTCCCCCCCATGCGCACGACCCCGCCGGCCGAACCGCCATGTGAGGAGCCACGCCGTATGGAAAGCCGCCGCCCCCCGCACGCGCCCGTGCACCGGACCCTGCCCGAGTACGTACGGCACTGGGCCGAAACCGCCCCCGGCCGCAGGGCGTTCACGTTCGTCGATCACCCCTCCCCCGGCTCGCGCGGGGTGCATCGCACCCTCACCTGGCAGCGCCTGGACGTGCGGGTGCGGGCGCTGGCCGCCCGGCTGCGCGAGCGGGCCGAGCCCGGGGCGCGCGTCGCGCTGCTGTGCCCGCAGGGGACGGAGTACGTCACGGGCTTCCTCGCCGCGCTGGCCGCCGGGCTGGTCGCCGTACCGCTGTATCCGCCGGGTCTGCCCGGGCAGGGTGACCGGCTCGCCGGGGTCCTGGCCGACGCGCGCCCGTCCGTCGTGCTGACCACGAGCCGCGCCCTGGAGGAGGTGCGTGGCCTGTGCGCGCGCACGCGGATACCGGTCCTCGCGGCGGACGAGGTGCCGGATGCCGCCGCCCAGGGCTGGCGGGCCCCCGCGCCGGACGCCGGGGCGACCGCCTATCTGCAGTACACGTCCGGCTCCACCCGCGTCCCGGCGGGCGTGGAGATCACCCACGCCAACGTCGTCGCCAACGCCCGCCAGGCGCTGACCGCCTACGGCGCCGACGCGCACCCGGTGACCTGCGTGGGCTGGCTGCCGCTCTACCACGACATGGGACTCGTGCTGAGCGTCGCGGCGCCGGTCGTACGGGGTCTGCTGTCGGTCGTCATGGACCCGGCCGCCTTCCTGTACGAACCGGCGCGCTGGCTGCGGCTGCTCGGCGCACACCCGCGGACCATCAGCGCGGCACCCAACTTCGCCTACGACTACTGCGCCTCCGCCGTCACCGAGGCGCAGAAGGCGGACCTGCGGCTGGACGGCGTCGCCGCGCTGATCAACGGCAGCGAGCCCGTCCGGCCCGGCACCGCGGACCGCTTCCACAGCGCGTTCGCGGCGCAGCGGCTGCCCGCCGGGGCGCACTGTCCCTCGTACGGTCTCGCGGAGGCGACCGTCTTCGTCAGTGCCACCCGGCCGGGCGAGCCGGTCGCCCGGTTCGCCCTCGACCGGGACGCGCTCGCCTCCGGCAAGGCCCTGCCGGCGCGGCCGGACGACCCCAAAGCCGTGCTGGTGGCCGGCTGCGGGACCCCGGCGGGGCAGCGGGTGCGCATCGTCGATCCCGTCTCCTGCGGCGCCCTCGCCGAGGGGGAGGTCGGGGAGATCTGGGTGCAGGGTCCCAACGTGGGGCGGGGCTACTGGAACAACGGACCCCAGACGCGGCGGGTCTTCGGCGCGACGGTCGCGCAGGCGGCCACCACGGTCGCGCAGGCGGCCACGACGGCCGCGCACCCGGCCGCGACGGTCGCGCAGGGGGCGGACGGGCAGGCGCACGACGGCCGCTGGCTGCGCACCGGCGACCTCGGCACCGTGCTGGAGGGCCAGTTGATCGTGACCGGCCGGCTGAAGGACCTGATCGTCGTCGACGGCCGCAACCACTATCCGCAGGATGTGGAGGCCACCGCGCAGGAGGCCGATCCCGCCGTACGGCGCGACCGGCTGGCCGCCTTCGCGGTGCCGGGCGACACCGTCGAGCGGGTGGTGGTCGTGGCCGAGCACGCGCGGGCGTTGCGCCTGGCCGACATCGACGTGCCGGCCCTGGAGCGGGCCGTGCGCGCGGCCGTCTCCGTCCGCCACGGGCTGCGGCTCGCCGACGTCGTGCTCGTCGCGCCGGGCACGGTGCCCCGGACGTCCAGCGGCAAGGTGTCGCGGGCGCTGACCCGTGCCCGGTATCTGGAGGGCGCCTACGCGGCGCGGCGCACACGATGAGGGCCGTCGACGAGGACGCGGTGCGCCGCCTGGTCCGCGAACGGGTGGCCGCCTGGCAGGGCGGGGCCGCCGGGCCCGTCCCGATGGACCGCCCGCTGGCCGACCTGGGCATGTCCTCGCGGGACGCGGTCGTGCTGGCCGGTGAACTGTCCCTGCTGACGGGCCGCGAGCTGCCGGCGACGCTGCTGTGGGAGGTGTCCACCGGGGACGCTCTGGTCGCGCACCTGTGCGGTACGGCGGACGTCCTCGCGCCCGCGCCGGTCGCGTCCCCGCCTCCGGCCGTGGCCGGCGAACCGGTCGCCGTCGTCGGGGTGGGCTGCCGGCTGCCCGGCGGGGTGCACGGCCCGGCCGACTACTGGCGGCTGCTGGAGGAGGGGGTCGACGCCGTCCGGCGCGTTCCGGAGGCCAGATGGGGCGACTTCACGCCCTTCCCGCCCGACGAGGCGCCCGCGTACGGCGGCTATCTCGACGACATCGCGGGCTTCGACGCCGAGTTCTTCCGCATCACGCCGCGCGAGGCCGCGGTGATGGACCCGCAGCAGCGGATCCTGCTGGAGGTCGTGCGCGAGACGCTCGACCACGCCGCCGTTCCGGCGCGGGCCCTCGCCGGGACGGCCACCGGGGTCTTCGTCGGTGTCTCGGCCGCGGAGTACGGGCAGCTCACCGGCGCCGACCCGGCGGCCGTCGACCCGTGGGCCCCGGCGGGCGGGGCCCTCAGCGTGACGGCGGGGCGGCTGGCGTACGTCCTCGACACCCGCGGCCCCAGCCTGGCCGTCGACACGGCCTGCTCCTCCTCGCTGGTCGCGGTGCACCACGCCTGCGTCAGTCTGCGTACCGGTGAGAGCGACACGGCGCTCGCCGCCGGGGTCAACCTGCTGCTGTCGCCCGTCGTCGGCGTCGCCTTCGCCCGGGCGGGCGCGCTCGCGCCGGACGGGCGCTGCAAGCCGTTCTCCCCGGTAGCCGACGGCATCGGGCGCGGGGAGGGCTGCGCGGCCGTCCTGCTGAAACGGCTGTCGGACGCCGAACGGGACGGCGACCGCGTCCTGGCGGTCATCCGCGCGACCGCCGTCAACTCCGACGGGCGCTCGAACGGCCTCCTCGCCCCCAACCCTGCCGCGCAACAGGCTCTGTTGACCACCGCCTACGCTCGGGCCGGCCTGACTCCGGCGCACGTCGACCACGTCGAGGCGCACGGCACCGGCACCCCGCTCGGCGACCCCGTCGAGGCGGGAGCGCTCGCCGCCGTGCTCGGCGCGGGCCGCGATCCCGGACAGCCCCTGCTGCTCGGCTCGGTGAAGGGCAACCTCGGTCATCTGGAGTCCGCCGCGGGCATCGCCGGCCTGGTGAAGACGGTCCTCGCGCTCCACCACGACCGCATCCCGCCGTCGCTGCACTGCGCGCACGGCAGCGCCCTGGACGACCCGCGGCTGCGCGTGGTGACCGAGCCCGAGCCGTGGCCGCGCTACGGCGGCACCGCCGTCGCCGGGGTGTCGGGCTTCGGGTTCGGCGGCACCAACGCCCATGCCGTCCTGGAGGAGTGGCGGCCCGGCGTCCTCCCCCGGCCGCCGGCCGAGGAGCCCGCGTCCCGCCTCCACGTGCTCTCCGACGTCGACACGGCGCGGGTCCGCGACACCGCGAAGCGGCTCGCGGCGTGGTTGGGTTCGCCCGAGGGGGCCCGCGTTCGCGCGGCCGACGTGGCGCGCACGCTCGCGGGACGCGCGGGCCGTGGCCCCGTACGGGCGGCGATCGTGGCGCGGGACGCACCCGAACTGGCCGAGGCCCTGGACGTGTTGGCCGATGGGCGGCCGCACGCGCGGGTCGTGACCGGTGACCGTGATCTCGTCGGGCGCGGGCCGGTCTGGGTGTTCTCCGGGTACGGCAGTCAGTGGCCCGGGATGGGGCGCCGGCTGCTGGCCGAGGAACCGGCCTTCGCCGCCGCCGTGGAGAAGCTCGACGCACAGACCTCCGACGCGTTCGGATTCTCCTTCCACGAGCGGTTGACCCGGGGCGCCGCGCTCGACCGCCTCGACATCGCTCAACCCATGCTGTTCGCGGTGCAGTTGGCGCTCGCCGAGCTGTGGCGCTCCTACGGTGCGCGACCCGTCGCCGTCATCGGCCACTCCATGGGCGAGGTGGCCGCCGCCGTCTGCGCGGGCGCGCTGGACGTGCCGGACGCGGCGCGGGTCGTCGTCGCACGGGCCCGGCTGCTCGGCGGGCTGCGGGGAGGAGCGATGGCCGTCGTCGATCTGGACGACGACGAATTGCCCATGCTGGCACGGGACTTCGCCGGTGTGCAGGTCGCCGTCCACTCCTCGCCCCGGCAGAAGGTCGTCACCGGTGACGGAGCCGCGGTCGCGCGGCTGGTGCGACGGCTGGAGGAGCAGGGCCGTACCGCCCGTGCCATGCCGGTGGCCGGCGCCGGGCACAGCGCCCAGGTGGACCCGCTCCTCCCGGATCTCGCCGCGGCCCTGGCGGACGTCGCGGGAGGCCGCCCGCGGGTCCCCGTCTACTCCACGGTGCTCGACGATCCCCGCGGCGACTGCGTGTTCGACGCCGCGCACTGGGCCGCCAACCTGCGCCGGCCGGTTCGCCTGGACCGGGCCCTGGCGGCGGCCGCGGAGGACGGCCACACCGTCTTCGTCGAGATCTCGCCGCACCCGGTGCTGGGCCGCTGCGTCGCCGACACGGTGCCCGGCGCGCTGACCGTGGGCACGGTGCGCCGCGACGCCGACGCATCAGCCGTCTTCCAGCGGGAGCTGGGCGCCTTGTACGCGGCCGGTCTGCGCCTTCCCCTGCCGCCGGGGCAGGTCGTCGACCTGCCCGGTCCGCGCTGGCGGCACGCCCGGTTCTGGTGGACGGACGGCGCTGCCCCAGCGGCCCCAGCGGGTGCGGAACGCTGGGAGGAGCCCGCCGCACCCGCCGTCGCGGACACGTCGGTCGCCGCCCGCGTCAGCCGGCACATCGCCGCCGTCACCGGTCATCCGCCGGCCCGTGTCACCGCCGCGACGGCGCTGACCGACCTCGGGCTCGACTCCCTGATGGCCGTCCGCATCCGCACCGCCCTGGAACGGGAGTTCACGGTCGCGCTGCCCCTGCGCGAACTGTTCGGCGCGACCACCGTCGGCGAGGTGGCGGACCGGATCGGCACGGCGACGTCCGCTCCGCTGCGGGCCCTGCGCGCCGGCGGCACACAGCCCCCGCTGTTCCTCTTCCACGCGGCGGGCGGGCCCACCGGCGTCTACCGCGCGCTGGCCGAACGGCTCGGCGGGGACCGGCCGGTGTACGGCCTGGAGCGGATCGAGGACGCCCGCACCGTGAAGGAGAAGGCACACCGCTACGCCGAGGTGATCGCCACCGCTCATCCCGACGGGCCATGCGCGCTGGGCGGTTGGTCCTTCGGCGGCTTCCTCGCCCAGGAGACGGCACGGCAACTGACCACCGCCGGACGGGTGGTGGAGCTGGTCGCGCTCATCGACTCCGTGCGGCCCCTGCCCCTGCCGGGCCGTACCCGGGCCGACCGCATCCGCGCGCACCTCACGGGCTTCGCCGGACACGTCGCCGACACCTACGGAGTCGAACTGCGGCTGCCCTACGACGAACTCGTGGCGACGGACGACGACCACGAGCGCATCGAACGGGTGCTGCGGGTCCTGCGCGCAGCCGTCGAGGTGCCGGCCGCCGCGCTGGAGCACCAGCGGGCCTCCTACGTGGACCTGAGAACCGGTGAGGCGCACCGGCCGGGCGCCTACCAGGGGGCGGTGGTCCTGTACCGGGCCACCGCACCGGCTCCGCACACCGTGCACGACCCGGCGTACGAGCGGGACGACGACGCGCTCGGCTGGGACGAGGTGTGTCCACGGCTGACCGTCGTACCGGTCCCGGGGCACCACCTGTCGCTGCTCGACCCGCCGCACGTCGACCAGATCGCCGCACACCTGCGGCGGGTGCTCGCCCCGCCGGACCCAACCGCCCGGCCGGACGCTCAACCGGACTGAGGAGCCGCCATGCCGTACAGCACCCCCGGAATCTCCCGACGCTGCCTCACCAGAGCCGCGGCCGCCACCGGACTGGCCGCCCTGTTCGGCGTCACGGCCGCCGGACGCGCCCGGGCCGCGGCCCAGGTCGGCACCCGCACCTTCGACGTGTCCGTGGCCTCCGCCGCGCTGGGCCGCAGCGCGCCGGTACGGCTGATCCTGCCGTCCGGCTTCGGCACGCGGCCCGGCCGCACCTATCCCGTGCTGTATCTGCTGCACGGCGCCCACGACGACTACACGTCGTGGACCCGGGAGACGGACATCGAAGCCTTCACCGAGGGCCGCGACCTGATCGTGGCCATGCCGGAGGCGGGCCCCACCGGCATTCCCACCGCCTGGCGCAGCGGCGCCGACTACGAGACGTTCCAGGTCCAGGAGGTGCCGGCGCTGCTGGCCCGCGACTACCGGGCCTCCGGGGTGCGGGCCGTGGCGGGCGTGTCCACCGGGGGCTACGGCGCGATGGCGCACGCGGCCCGCCATCCCGGGGCGTTCGCCGCCGCGGCCTCCTACAGCGGCATCCTCGACACGACGGCCGTCGGCGTGCCCGCCCTGGTGGACGCGATCGTGGCCCGCGAGAACCTGGCGCCCCACTCGCTGTGGGGCAGCCCGTTGCTCGATCTGCGCGTCTGGCACGACTTCAACCCGCGGGCCCGCGCCACCGGGCTGCGCGGCACCCCGCTGTACGTCTCCAGCGGCAGCGGTGTCGCGGGCGGCCTCGGCGACTGGCTGCCCGAAGCGCTGGAGAGCCTGCTGTGGCCCTCCGCACACCGCTTCACCGGCGCCCTCGCCCTGCTCGGCATCCCGGTCACCACCCACTACTACGCGGGAGGAGGGCACAGCTGGGCGTACTGGAAAAGGGAGTTCACCGCCTCGTGGCCGATGCTCGCCGGTGCGTTGGGACTGCCGGAGTGAGGCCGGTGCAGCCGGGGCACGGAACGCAGCGCAGGGGGCTTGCGTCGAACACGGGACGTTCCCCCCTGCCCATGGGCACCGGTCCGTGGAGGAGCCGTCTCCGGGGGAAAGGAGTGTCCGTCGTGGCCGTCCCCACCCCACGCGGTACGCCCGGCGGTCCGGGCACCCCAGCGGTCCCGCCCGAGCTGGCCGAGCTGCTGTACGCCCAGCTCGAGCGCGTCGCCGACGAGGTGGAGGAGGAGGTGCGCCGCCAGGTTCCCGAGTACGCGCGGCCCGCCGACGGCGCCTACCGCCGCAATCTGCGGGCCGGGGTGGTGCAGGCGCTCACCCTGTTCGTCGACCGCATCGCCGATCCGTGCGGCCAGGGGGCGTCGATCGCGGCGACGTACTACGGACTGGGGCGCGGCGAGGCCCTGGAGGGCCGCAGCCTGGACGCGCTGCAGTCGGCGCTGCGGGTGGGAGGTCTGCACGCCTGGCGGCTGATGGCCCGCACCGCGGAGGAACTCGGCCTGGACACGGCCGCCGTGGCGGCGCTGGGCGAACTGGCGTTCCGGACGGTGCACGAGGTCGCCGAGGCGGCCGCCGCCGGATACGCGCAGGCACAGGCGCGCAGCGCGCACGAGCTGGACCGGCGCCGCAGACGGCTGCTCGATCTGCTGCTGGACGACGGGCCGGTGTCCCCGGAGACGGTGCGGGACCTGGCGCACGGGGCACGGTGGCGGGTGCCCGCGCAGGTGGCCGTCGTGGCGCTGGCGTCCTGTGCGGACGCGCGCGTCGAGGACCGGCTGCCGGCCGTACCGGGGGCGTTGGCGGACCTGGAGGCCCGGCCGCCGCGCGTGCTGGTGCCGGACCCGGAGGGCACAGGACGGTTCGGTGGGCGGGCGTTCGTCCTGGGCCTGGGCGGACGCCCGGCGGCCATCGGCCCCACGGTCCCGCTCGCGGAGGCCGCACGGTCGCTGCGGTGGGCGACACGGGCCCTGGCCCTGATGGGCCGCGGAGTCCTGCCCCGCCAGGGCGTCGTCCGCTGCGCCGACCACCTCTCCACCCTGCTGCTCCACGGCGACGAACCGCTGCTCGCCCATCTCGCCGCGCACGTCCTCGCTCCGCTGGACGCCGCGTCCGAGGGGCAGCGGGCGCGGCTTGCCGAGACGCTGCTGGCCTGGCTGCTCGGCGGCGGCAACGTGCCCGACGTCGCCGCCCGCCTGCACGTCCACCCGCAGACGGTCCGCTACCGCCTGCGCCGGCTCGAGAAGCTCTTCGGGGACCGTCTGCACGACCCCGGAACCCGCCTGGACCTGATCCTCGCGCTGCGCGCCGCGCCGGCACGCGCGGCGCGCTTCGACGGGGAGGACCGGTCCGGCGGGTGATCACGTGGGCGGACGGTGCCCGCTGCACCTCGAGGTGACAACCGGGAGCCGTCAACTCCCGTCAGCGGTGGCCCGGTTGCGCTGGCGGAGCGAGATGCGGTTGCCGTCCGGGTCCGTGGCCTCGATACGGATGCCGAAGGCGTAGTCCTCGGGTTCGGGCCTGTCGAAGGGGACGCCGCGGTCGCGCAGGACGGTGAAGTCCTTGCGCAGGTCGTCCGATTCGAGGAAGACGATGCCGGGGGTGGCGCCCGGCCGGACGTCGGCCGGCTGCCCCGCCGCCGCGGGGTGCGCCCAGAGCACGAACTGCAGCGGGTTGCCGGGGACGGCCACGGTGAGGAAGCGCCCGTCGGGTCCCGTGACGTCGACGCGCTTCTCCAGGCCGAGTTGATCGGTGTAGAAGCGCAGCGCGCGGTCCTGGTCGGTGACGTAGATGGTCACGAACATGACGTTGGTCAGCATGGTGGTGTCCGATCCGATGCGGTGACAGGTCACTTCGCTGACGGAACCCGGCGCCCGTGTGTGACGGGACGGAGTGACGGGTCTACGCCGGGTCGATTCCGGTCATGAGTTCGGCGAAGGCCCGGGCCGCGTGCGGGGAGGTGAAGAGCCGGTCGAGGCGGCCGCGGGCCAGGCCGCGCTGGAAGGGGCCACTGCCGGAGTCGTCGCCCGCGTCGTGGAGTGTGCGGGTCGGCCAGTGGGAGAACCCTTGGTCGTTCCAGACCCGGCACAGGCCCCAGGTGGCCCGGGTCGCGCAGACCGCCGGCCGGTCCAGTTCGTGCCCCGCGGCGGCCCGGGCACCGGTGCCGCCGGTGAGGCTGGCGACGGTGACGCCCCGCTCGGCGAGGAGCTTGCGGGCGTTCTCGGAGCGTGCCCCGGAGGCGCACCCGACCAGGAGGTCGCCGCGTTCGGCGGCCTGCCGTATCTCGGGCAGGCCGCCGTTCACCTGGTCCAGCGGAAGGTTGACGGCACCGGGCAGATGGCCGCTCGCGTACTCGCCCGGCGTGCGCACGTCGGTGATCGTCAGCTCGTGGAGCCGAGGGCGGGCCTGGCCGGTGCCGAGGGCGGAGGGGGTGGAAGAAGTGGTCATGGCAGTGGTGTTCCTCTGCCATACCTCAGGAGGGTCGAGAGGTGGTTCGTCGGAAGTTCGACGCCGGCCCGAAACGGGACGTACAGTACCCCTCGGGGTATGAGTGGATCGAGGAGTAGTCGTGGACATGGAGCTCGCGGGCGCGGAACTGAAGGCCGTGCTGAACCGGCTGCGTCGCGCTCAGGGCCAGATCGCCGGAGTGATCCGGATGATCGAGGAGGGGCGCGACTGCGAGGACGTCATCACTCAGCTCGCCGCGGCCTCGCGGGCCCTGGACCGTGCCGGGTTCGCCATCATCGCCACCGGCCTTCAGCAGTGCCTGACCGATGTCGAGTCCGGCCGGAAGAACGGCGAGGACGTGGAGCAGATGCGCACCCGGCTGGAGAAGCTGTTCCTCTCACTGGCGTGAGCCGCAGGGCCGTGGTGGCCGCGCTCACACCACCGAACCGATCAGCATGAGCACCGCCACGCCCAGCAGCGCGACGGCGAAGATCCGCTGGAGCGAGCGCCCCGAGATCTTCGCGGCGAGGCGCCGGCCGTCCCAGGCGGCGAGGACCGCGGGCCCCGGCGAACGGTCCGACGACGGCCCAGTCGATTCCGTCGGCCGTGCCCGCGCGCAGGGCGAGCGCGGCGACGGAGTTGACGGTGATGACCAGCAGGCTCGTCCCCACCGCCGCCCGCATCCGCGGCCCGAGGACGTTCACCAGGGCCGGTACGGCGAGGAAGCCGCCGCCCACCCCGAGGATTTTTGAAAGCCGGCAAGAGCCCGGCGACGCGTGGCTGTCCCGGCCACAGCGCTAGGAGAGGCGCAGGCGGCGTTCGCGCATCGCCGCCCCGTACACGTCCGCCGTCGCCGCCGCGGCCCTGTCCCAGCCGAACGAGCGGGCGTGGCGGGCGGCGGCGCGGCCCATCCGGGCGCCGACGTGCGGGTCGCCGGCGAAGGCGAGCAGGGCGCGGGCGTAGTCCGCCGGGTCGTGGCCGGATACGAGGATGCCGCTCGCGCCGTCCCGTACGGCCACCGGCAGGCCGCCGACCTTGGCCGCGATCACCGGGGTGCCGCAGGCCTGTGCCTCGACGGCGACCAGGCCGAAGGACTCGCTGCGGGAGGGCATGACCAGGACGGACGCCGCCCGGAACCAGTCGGCCAGCCGGTCCTGGCCGACCGGCGGCCGAAACCGTACGACGTCGGAGATGCCGAGCTCGGCCGCCAGCTTCTGCAGGCCCTCCGGCCGGGCCAGACCGCTGCCGCTGGGGCCGCCGACGACGGGCACCAGGATGCGGGAGCGCAGCTCCGGGCGGCGGTCGAGGAGGACGGCGACGGCGCGCAGCAGGACGTCCGGGGCCTTCAGCGGCTGGATGCGGCCCGCGAAGAGCGGGATCAGCGCGTCCTGCGGCAGCCCCAGCCGGGCGCGGGCCGCCGCCCGGCCGTCGGCGGGCCGGAACCGCTCCAGGTTGACGCCGGGGTGGACGACGGCGACGCGTCCCCGGTGGGCGGCGTAGTGGTGCAGGAGCTCGTCGGCCTCCTTCTCCGTGTTCGCCATCAACCGGTCGGCGGCACGGGCGACTTGCGTCTCGCCGACGACGCGGGCCGCGGGTTCGGGGGTGTCGCCGTCGGCGAGGCTGGCGTTCTTGACCTTGGCCATGGTGTGCATGGCGTGCACCAGCGGGACGCCCCAGCGCTCCGCGGTGACCCGGCCGACGTGCCCGGAGAGCCAGTAGTGGGAGTGGACCAGGTCGTAGTGGCCGGGGCGGTGACCGGCCCAGGCCCGCAGCACACCGTGGGTGAAGGCGCAGAGCTGGGCGGGCAGCTCCTCCTTGGCCAGGCCCTCGTAGGGGCCGGCGTCGACATGGCGCACCAGTACGCCGGGCGCGAGCTCCACGGCCGGGGGGAGGGCGGCGGCGGTGGCCCGCGTGAAGATCTCCACCTCGATGTTGATCGCGGCCAGGCGCTGCGCGAGCTCGACGATGTAGACGTTCATGCCGCCCGCGTCGCCCGTGCCGGGCTGGTGCAGCGGCGAGGTGTGCACGGAGAGCATCGCCACCCGGCGGGGGCGGCCGTGGGCACCCGGCGGCCGGGCAGGGGGCGGGCCGACGGTGCCGGCGCCGGGGGGCGTGAGCCGGGTCACGCGACGGCCTCGGCCGTCATGTCGATGCGCTCCTCGCCCGTGCGCACGCTCATCAGGCCGCCCCGGGGGAAGCCGACGAGCGGCGGTCGGGCCGGGTTCCTGGTGAGCGAGGGCGTGCCGCTCCGGGGCACTCCCGCACTGCCGGCCGCGCTTCCCGGCCGACCGGGCTCAACGAAGGTCAGCACTCGATGACCTTGACGGCGAGTCCACCGCGCGCCGTCTCCTTGTACTTGACCTTCATGTCGGCGCCGGTGTCCTTCATCGTCTTGATGACCTTGTCCAGGGAGACGTGGTGGCGGCCGTCGCCGCGCAAGGCCATCCGGGAGGCGGTCACGGCCTTGACCGCGGCCATGCCGTTGCGTTCGATGCACGGGATCTGCACCAGGCCGCCGACCGGGTCGCAGGTCAGGCCGAGGTTGTGCTCCATGCC